>CALBSY010000232.1 GCA_937967725.1 uncultured Alphaproteobacteria bacterium
GGTGCCCGAGGGCGTCACCGGCGGGAACAGGCGGCGCGGGATGCCGGCGCCGTCATCCTCCACCGCAATCAAGCCCATGCCGCCGCGATCGACGCGCACGGCGACGCGCCCGGAGCCGGCGTCGAGCGCGTTCTCAACCAACTCCTTCACGGCGGCGGCCGGGCGCTCGATCACTTCGCCTGCGGCGATGCGGTTCACGGCTTGCGGGGGCAGACGGCGGATGGGCATGAGATTCGCTGGCGATGCTAGCACATCGCCCGGGCGGCCTCCCCCCGCCGCTACTGACGCTCTAGGTTGGGGGCATGGCCGATTCATCCAAACCCAACGCCGGACAGCTCGCCTCGCCCTCCTACCGCCTCGCGGCGTTGGATGAGGATTTCCTACTCGGTGAGGACATGCGCGGCATCCGCTTCGCGCTCGAATACTACAAAGCCGACCTGGCGCTGAAACAGCACAAGGTGCTCTCCACGATCGTGGTGTTCGGTTCGGCGCGCACCCGCGAAGACGGACCGGGCCGCCAGCCGCGCTGGTACAAGGAGGCGCGCGCATTCGGCCGCATCGCTTCCGAGCGCGGCGGCGCCGTGCATGCGCCTGACCAGCCCTGCGAGAACGTGATCGCCACGGGCGGCGGACCGGGTGCGATGGAAGCGGCCAATCGCGGCGCGCTGGACGCGGGCGCCAAATCGATCGGCTTCAACATCACGCTGCCGTTCGAGCAGGAGCCAAACGCCTACACAACGCCGGAGCTCACGTTCAACTTCCACTATTTCGCCATGCGCAAGATGCACCTGGCGATGCGGGCCAATGCGCTTGTGGTGTTTCCGGGCGGCTTCGGCACGCTGGATGAGCTGTTCGAGATTCTCACGCTGCGCCAAACCAAAAAGGCGCCGTTGATCCCGGTCGTGCTGTTCGACGAAGCGTATTGGCGCGAGATCATCAATTTCGACGCGCTGGTGAAATACGGCACGATTAGCCCCGGCGATGTAAAACTGTTTCGGTTTGCCGAAAGCGCGGAAGACGCATGGGCCGCGTTGGTGGAAGAAGGACTGGGCGCCGCGCACCCGGGCGGACCGATGGAACAGGCGGCGAAGGAAGTTTGAATGTTGCACGAATTTCAGCGTGCATTCAGGCAAATCATGTGATACACGCGCCGCCTTCGGAGACAGTGTCGTGAAAACGCAGATTCTATTCGCCCTGAACCCAGCGCCCGTCGCCTATCGCGACGAGCGGATGGATTCGCGCGCGCGGAGGAGTTCTGCCTTCTGACATCGTCCTGATGTGGAGCATGAAGAACCCCTCCAAGGCGCGGCCTGGAGGGGTTTTTCGTATGCGCTCCAGGCCGCAAGATCGTAGAGAAATAAGGAGACCGGCCATGTCCGGTTACGAAGAAATCGAAGGCGCCAACGCGCCGATCAAGGCCTGGACCAAGGGCGTGCCGGTTGAGCACGAAGCGCAAAACCAATTGCGCAACGTTGCGATGCTGCCATTCATCCATAGCCACATCGCCGTGATGCCGGATGTGCATTACGGCATCGGCGCCACCGTGGGCAGCGTGATCCCGACCAAGGGCGCAATCATTCCCGCCGCTGTCGGCGTCGACATCGGCTGCGGCATGATGGCGATGCGCACGAGCCTTACGGCGAACGATTTGCCGGACTCGCTCGCGCGTTTGCGCGGCGCGATCGAGCGCAACGTGCCGCACGGCAACGGCCCGCGCGGCGATCACCGCGAAACGCCGGCGACGGTGGAAACCTCGTATCGCAACAGCGGCTTGGCTGAGCGCTACGAAGCCATCGTCGACAAGCACCCGAAGGTGTCGGCGAAGTCGCAAACCGGCCAGTTGGCGACGCTCGGCGGCGGCAACCACTTCATCGAGGTCTGCCTCGACGAAGCGGACCGGGTCTGGGTGATGCTGCACTCTGGCTCGCGCGGCTCGGGCAACCGGATCGGCAAGTACTTCATCGAGCGCGCTCGGGAAGAATTGCTGCGGCGCGAACTCGGCTACCACGTACCGGACAAGGACCTCGCCTTCTTCATGGAGGGCGAAGAATTATTTGACGATTACGTGGAAGCGGTCGGCTGGGCGCAGGACTACGCGCGCGCCAACCGCGAGGTGATGATGGAGCGGACCTTGCGTGCGCTGCGCGACAACCTGCCGAAGTTCAAGCTCGAGAAGCACGCCGTGAACTGCCACCACAATTACGTGGCGCGTGAACGGCACTTCGGCGCCGACGTGTGGGTGACCCGCAAGGGCGCGGTGCGCGCGGGCGTTGACGAACTGGGCATCATCCCGGGCTCGATGGGCGCGAAGAGCTTCATCGTGCGCGGCAAAGGCAACGCCGACTCGTTCTGCACCTGCTCGCACGGCGCCGGCCGCGCCATGAGCCGCACCGCGGCGAAGCAACGCTTCACGCTCGACGATCACCGCAAGGCGACCGAAGGCGTGGAGTGCCGCAAGGATGCGGGCGTGATCGACGAAACGCCGATGGCCTACAAGGACATCGACGCGGTCATGGCCGCGCAGTCGGACTTGGTCGACGTGGTGCACACGCTGCGCCAGGTCGTGTGCGTGAAGGGCTGAACAGCGAGCGTGAGCCATGCGCTCACGCTCGCAACCGGCGCCGTGGTCCATGGGTGAAGATTCTGCACTGTCGATGCAGAGAGGCGGGTTCGAGTCCCGCCGGCGCCGCCATTTTCAACAACTGGAGCCGACAATGAAACGCCATCGCGACCCGTTCGACCAACCGTCCTTTCGAACGCTCCTCCAAGCGCCGCAAAGGCTATCCATCTGAGACGTATGTGAAGCGCGGCGCGCGCAAGGTGCATGGGCGATGTCGAGTTGATCGAAAAACTCGGCCGCAACGACCTTTGCCCGTGCGGTTCACGGAGGTTGTTTCAAGCGCTGCTGCATGAAGAGCGGCAAGTACGACGGCGCCGAGCGGAAGCACTACTTCCGAGAGGATTGAGCACTGCCTGTTCGTCTAATTGGCTTCGGAAACCCTCGTTCGAGTCGAGGGCAGACAACTTTTCAAGCACGGGCCGGGCAACTTAAAACCCCAGCTG
>CALBSY010000233.1 GCA_937967725.1 uncultured Alphaproteobacteria bacterium
GGACCAGCCCCAACGTCCGATAGAGCGTGAAATTGCTCCAGACTGCGCCCATGACAAACACCCACGGCGTTGGCAGGATTCGCGATACTCCCAGCGCAAGCAGCAGCAAGATGAAGAGAAACGTGTGAAAATGTAGCGATACGATGACGTGGTCGTAAACGAACACATCACGACGCCAGAAATGTGCGAGCGCGAGCAGCATGGCGTAAAGGGGAAACAGGAAGAAGACCAGTCGCGGCGCCCAACGCTGCATTGCTGCGACCCACGCATCGGGATCGTCGATAGCTGTCTCCAGCTGCGTCACAAGGCGCACGCGCGCATCATGCGGCAAATCAAGCAATGCGTCGCCGGCATCCACCTCGATGTCTTGGCTGCGGCTTGCTGCTAACGCGCTGCACTCGGCCGACGCCGGATCGTCCGGCAACAATGCCCCGCGGAGCGCACATTTGAGGCGTTCGCTGAATGAATGCGCACTTGCCTCTGTATCGCCACTGCGGCTTGTCTCTAGTTCGGCGATCGCCGCCTCAATGCCGGCGCGCGCCGTGCGGTTTTCCACGTCGGCCATGGTCGAACGCAGTTCGGCGAGCGTCTCATCATTGGGTGGCGACGGCGCCGATACCGTGATGTCGCCCGTGGCGGCAAAGATCACGACGAAAAAGATAACGCTCACAAAAAGAAACAGCCGGAACGGCGCCATGTAGCGCGCTCTCGCCCCGGACAAATAAGCCTGTGAAACCCGGCCGGGTCGCAAAAGCAGGGGCGGAACGGTTCGAAAGAAACGGCCCTCCAATGAAAACAAGCGATCCAGTCCGTCGGCAATCAGCGACCAAAGGGGTCGGTGAAAGGTGTCGGCCAGTTGGCCGCATGACGAACAATAGCTACCGGTCAGAGCCTGGCCGCAATTTGCGCACGCCGATTGGCCGCCCCCGGTCCGGGGGGAGACTTCCGCAGAGGCCGCCTCGGCGGCGGCCGCCTCATGAGCGGCGCCTATCGCGCCTTCAATGTCGTCAGGATCCGGCATCGCTCCACGATAGCACTCCGCGCCCACTTTGGCTTGCTTCAGCCAAGGCGGCCGCCGTCAGCCGCGAGCCAATCGCACATACGATTCTGAGCCGGCGAGCCGCCTCCAAGGCCGCCAATGTCGATCTTGGTCATTGGCCATTGCGCCGCACATTGCCGCTAGCGCAGCCCCATGAGCTTTAGCGCGCCCAACACGCCCTCGTACCTTGGTCTGATATCGTCACCAATGTGAGCGTGAGTCGGGATGTAGAATAGCCCCAAATCCATTCCGCTCAGCGCGATTTCGGCGCAGCGCTCGGGCATTATCAGCTCCAGCGATGGAGGCGCTGCCTTGGGATCGGGCAGGGCTTGAGCGATCAGCGGCGTGTAGACAGCGCCGGGCATCAACACGTGGACGTAGAGACTGTCCATGCATTCCTCGCGCAGCCATTCCGCTATTATCAGCACGGCGTGTTTGGTCGCGCCGTAAAGGCCCAGCCCCCTGCCCTTCACCGCCGCCGGTATGGAAAGCGAATTCTCCGAGCCTGTGATCATCAGTCGGCCACGCGCGCCGCCGGGCTCCAGCGCCCGCAGATAGGCTTGTGCGATGCGCACTGCAGCAAAGCAATTAACAGCGAACAAACGCTCTACCTGCTCCCCTAGCGGCTCGTTCTTGATCTTCTTGTTGTGGCCGATCCCCGCATTTGAGCACACCAGCTCCAAGCGTCCGCGCCATGCGAACGCTTGGTTGACCGCCTTCTCGGCTGCGTCGGGCTGGGCTAGATCGCAAACTATGCCACGCGCTTTCGCGCCAATCTCCGAAACCGCCGCCTCAACCTTTGTTGAATCAAGATCAGCGATAACGACATGGGCGCCGCTAGCGACCAGCGCTTGCGCAATCGCCTTGCCGATTCCAGACGCCCCGCCGGTGACAAGCGCCGTTGTATTTTCATACGCGATCATGTCCGCACGCCCCCACCGACCGCGTCCCACGCGACGCATGCTAACGCGTTCTCTCCGAAGGCGATCGTCCTTCGAACTTACTTTCCGCCAAATGCCCGCATTGGATCGTACGCTTGTGATCTCAACGCGCGGTCGCGCGCCGAAGTGCGGCAGCTTCGGTCAATTCGTGTGCCTGGCCAGGAAGTTCAGCAATTCTCCCGGATGGGTGTTGAAGTATTGATACGCGTCAAACCGTGCGCCTGTGCCAAACGGGATGGTTTGGTCCGGTCCAATCCAGATGATTTCGTATTCGGTAGGCGTAGCGTCAATGATCTCCTGGATGTCTTTTTGCCCTGTCTCCGTATTGAACGTGTAAACATCGCTTTCGACCTGCGCGTAGAGCACTGGGACGGTCAGGCTCGGCACATAGTCGAGCGCCTGGGCAAAGCCGAAACCGTACTGAGCCAACTGCGTCTCAAGCACCAGATCCACAAGGTCGAAACCGGTTTTGGCCCGGATATAACGGTCGGTCATGTTGTAGGACAGAGTGGGCTGGTTCGCGACAACCGCCTTGATCTGCGGGTTGGCGAACAGCTCCGGCTCGTTTCGCCACGCCAGGAACGTCGCGTTGGCCCCCATGCACTGACTCAAAAATACGATCTGGTCATCTCCAAACGTAGGATGGGCCAAAACATACCGTAGAGACGCGGCCACGTCCTGCCATTCCGTCACCCCTGCTCCGACTGGGGCCTCGACGCCTCTGGCGGCGCGACCGATTCCGCCATCGCTGTCCCCCTGTCCGCGGTGGTCGTACATCACGACGTTGAAGCCTGCGTCATGCAGATGCCTGATCAT
>CALBSY010000234.1 GCA_937967725.1 uncultured Alphaproteobacteria bacterium
AAGATGGTGACGTCGTCGTCCGGCAGGCGCGCAGGCAAGTGCTCGACGCCGGGTGCTTCCGGCAGTTTTGCCCAATCGTTGGTGCAGCCGATCACGCTCTCCAGGCGCTCGACGGCCGGATCGGCGATCTCTTCCTTGGCGCGCGAAACATAGATTTTGCGCAGCTCCGGGCAGTTGGGCAGATGTTCGCGCACGCGCTCAAATCGTTCGTTGTCGACGAGGAGGATCGACGATCCCGAGTTCGCCAGCCCGAATTCAAGCTCCGGCCCGGTCCACCAGGCGTTGAGCGGCGTCACGATCGCCCCCGCCAAAACGCCGGCCCAGAACGCAACCGGCCACTCGGGCAGGTTGCGCATGATGATGGCGATGCGGTCCCCCGGTTTTACGCCGTCAGCGATGAGCTGCCGCGCTAACCTAGCGGCAGCCGCGCGCACTTGGCCGATGCTTGCGCGCTCGTCCTCAAAGACGACGTGATCGCGTGGCCCGAAGGGCGCGCAAATCTGAAAGATTGCGTGGAGGGTGGGCGGCGCCGCCTTCCAGACCTTCATCTTGACGCCGCGGATCTCGGCTTCGCCCATCTCCAGCAGTGTTCCCGGCTGCGTCAGCAGCGCATGCGCTTGCTCGATCGACATGGCCGGGAAGCCGGGCTTGGCGGCGGCGTCGCTCATCACTGTCCTCCCGCGCGTCGCGGCAAAAGGCGCCGCCCGCGTCATTTTCTTGAACACTGTTGAAACACGCCGCCGCACGGGCGGCAACTGCAGCCCCAGACAGAACTTTGCCGGAATTTAATGGTCGCTTGCGGGCGGCGCGAGCCTCGGGCAAGCATGGAGCCGTCCCGGGCGGAGTGGGAGACGCGCGACATGGCATTCGATTGGAAAGCGCTCGGCGAGCGCGTGAACCCGCGCAACTGGAATTGGTCCTGGATTAGGCCCGCACGCGATTATGTCGTCGCCAATCGCGCCACCGTCTTGGCCACATCGGTGGCCCTGTTGGTCGGTCTATGGGGCGGCGCGGTGTTGGGCCGCGTTTCACTCGGCGCGCCGGCGTTCGATTTCGCGCAACTCGGCACGGTGGGCGTCGGTGGGCAGCCGCGCAGCGCGAATGCGCCGCGCGCTGGCTTGCCGCAAGTCGACGGGATGGCGTTCGTGCGTTTGCGCACGGATATGGATCAAGCCGAACCGCGCGCGTGCCTCGAATTCTCGCAGAACCTCTCCACTGATCCGTCGGTGAACTACTCCGACTATCTGATCATGGCGCCGGCAACGAACTATCAAACAGACGTTTCCGGCAATCTGCTCTGCCTCGCCGGTTTGCCGTTCGAGCCGGAGCGGGAAGTCACCATCCGCGAGGGCTTGCCGGCGCAATCTGGTGATCGCACCGAATACGAAGAGACCTTCACGCTGACCTTCGGCGATCGCCCGGCCTATGTCGGCTTTGCCGGCAGCGGCGTGATCCTGCCGCGCGCCGAAGCCGACGGCATCGCCATCGAAACGGTGAATGTCTCGCGCCTTGAAGTCGAAGTGCTGCGGGTCCCGGACGCGATCATGTCCCAGCATTCGCTGAGCGAAGGCGAAACCAACGAAGAGGGCGGCTGGGGCTATTGGGGCTTCCGCTACGCCGGCGAAGACGTCGGCGTGCAAGTGTACGAAGGCGAAATCGACATTGACACGACGGGCCGACGCAACACGGCGATCACCACTGTGTTCGCGCTTGGCGCGGCGCTGCGCGAATTGCGCCCGGGCGCGTACATCGTCAAGGTGCGCGACGCCTCGCCCGGCGCCGGCGGGCGCGGCGAGCGGACCGACTCGGTCGCGTCCTCCTACCGCTGGATTCTCTACACCGATATGGCGCTGCAGAGCTTCTCCGGCGCCACTGGGCTCGACGTTGTGGTGCGCTCCTTGCGCACGGCGCGGCCCATGGCGAACGTGACGCTGACGCTCGTGGCGCAGAACAATGAAGTGTTGTCGCGTACGCGCACCGATCGCGAAGGACGCGTGCATTTCGCCGACGCGCTGGTCAATGGCGAAGGGCCGTCGCGCGCCCGTTACGTGATGGCGTACGGCGCCGAAGGCGATTACGCGGCGCTCGATTTACAGCGTCCTGCGCTCGATCTCTCGGATCGCGGCGTCGACGGGCGGCGTGCGCCGGGCGACATCGATGCGTATGTCTACACGGAGCGCGGCATCTACCGTCCCGGCGAAACTGTCCGCCTCGTAGGCCTGATCCGCGATGAAGTCGGCCGCGCCATTTCCAATCGGCGCTCAACGCTGGTCGTCTATCGCCCGAACGGCACCGAAGCGCGCCGCATCCGCATGACTGAAGCGGTCGACGGCGGCGCTATCGCCAAAAACATTGAGCTCGATCGCTCCTCGCCGCGCGGTATGTGGCGCGCCGAGTTGCTGGTCGACGGTCAGGAGGCCGCCGCCGGCAGCGTCAGCTGGTCGGTGGAAGATTTCGTGCCTGAACGCCTGCGGGTGCAGGTCGAAGCTAGCGAGGCCGTACTGCGTGCCGGACAAACGCGCGCCATCGATGTGCAGGCCGATTTCCTCTACGGCGCTCCGGGCGCCGGGCTGGCGGTGGAAGGCGAGGGGCGGCTGATGGTCGACCCCAATCCGTTCCCCGAATTCGCCGGCTATTCGTTCGGTCGCGCCGACGAAAGCTTTGACGAACAATTCTTCCAACTCGAGTCCACCGTCACTGACGGCGCCGGCGCTGCGCAACTCGTGATGCGTTTGCCGGACGAGCCGGAAACCACGCTTGCTCTGCGCGCGCGCATGATCGCTTCGGTCGCCGATCCGGGTGGGCGTGTCGTCCGCGAAGGCTTCACCGTGCCAGTGCGGCTGCGAGACGTTTACATCGGCCTGTCGCCGCAATTCGAGAACCGGCGCGCAGGCCAGGGCGAACGCGTTGCCTATGACGTGATCGCGCTCAACGCCGAAGGCCGCCGCGTCGCCGTGCGCGACGCGCAATGGCAACTCGTGCGCGAGGACTGGAGCTATGACTGGTACCTCGATGACGGCAATTGGCGCTGGCGGCGCACCGGACGCGACATTCCGGTTGACGGCGCCACCGTCACGATCGGGGCGGGCCAAGCGCTGCGCATCGCTAAGGACGGGCTGCGTTCGGGCTCTTACCGGCTGATCGTGCGCGACACACGCTCGGGCGCGGAAACGTCGCAGCGTTTCGGCGTTGGCTGGGGCGGCCCCGCTGACGATGACGCGACGCCGGATATGGTCAGTGTCGTGGCTCCCAACGATCCGGTGCGGCCCGGCGCGCGGGCGCGAGTGCAAATCCGCCCGCCCTACGCGGGCGAAGCGCAGATCGTCGTCGCCACCGACCGCGTACTGGAAACGCGCACGGTTCGCGTGAACTCGGACGGCGCCAGCATTGACCTGCCGGTGACGGAAGAATGGGGCTCGGGCGCCTACGTGCTGGTGACGGTGATGACGCCGCGCGATCCGGTGAACTTACCGGTGCCGCGCCGCGCCATCGGTGTTGCTTACGTGCCTGTCGACATGGGCCAGCGCACACTTGAAGTCGTCGCCGGCGAGGGCTTGCAGAACGTGCGTCCGCGCACGCGGCAAGAGATCGTGGTGCGCGTGTCCAACGTGCCCGCTGGCGAACGCGCGCGCGTGGCTATCGCCATGGTCGACGAAGGCATTCTCAACATCACGCGCTATCGGAGCCCGAACCCGGTCGAGCATTTCTTCGGCCGGCGTGCGCTGGGCGTCGATGTGCGCGACGATTACGGGCGCTTGCTCAACCCGAACCTCGGTGCGCCAGCGAATGCGCGCCAGGGCGGGGACTCGCTCGGTGGGGAAGGCTTGACCGTGGTGCCGACGCGTACAGTGTCGCTGGTTTCGGACATCGTCGAAGTGCGCGGCGGCCGAGCAACCATCCCGATCAACATCCCGGATTT
>CALBSY010000235.1 GCA_937967725.1 uncultured Alphaproteobacteria bacterium
CACTCGGCGAGCCGTTGCACGGTGTGCCCGAGCGCGCGCAAGCGCAGCAGAAATGGCGCCGGAGTTTCACCCGCGTTGGCGTTGCGCCCGCGCGCGCATGCTTCCGGCCGGCGCCCGCGCGCCAGTTCCGCTTGCGCCGCGAACATCGCCACGCCCGGATCGCGCAGCGCCGAACCTGAGCCGGCCGCCATCACCGACAACTCATCGGCCGCGCCCATCTTGCCCAGCGCTTCGAAGCGCCCACGCACATGTTCCAGCGTTGCGCCGCGTGGCGCATCGCCGCCCGATAGCAGAACGCGCCGCGCCAAGGCTTGCGCCGCCGGCGATTCGTAGTTCGCCGGCAGACGTTCGAATACGCGCGCCAGGAACGCCGGATCGCTGCGCGCCCACAGATCCGGCGCCATGGCGCCGTCCGCGCGCGAAAGCGCACCGACGCTCCAACCGTCGAGTTCCTGCAATTGCTGTTGCTCGACCGGCGCCGGAACGTTTTGCGCGTGCGCCGCCAACGGCGCCAATGCACTCACTGCTGCGGCCAGCGCAAGTTTGCGAGTAACCATAAGGGTCATTCCTTGAAGGCGTCCGGCAGCTCGACGCGAATCTCTTGCGGCTCTGGCGCAAGCACATCGGACTGGCGGATGAAGAAGATGAAGAGACCGATAAACACGACGACGCCCGCACCGATTAGGATAAGGCGCGCCTGTGGCGGCGTGCGCCGGGCGAAGGAGCTGCGCCGTCGTCTGCGTCTAAACACCTGGTTTGGCCCCTGCCGTTGCGAGCGGGCGAGATTGCCCCCAAAATGTGGCGAGTTTCCAGTTCCGTCCTGCGGTTAACGCCGTTGGACCTTTTGAGGTGATTCGTGACCCGCCCGGAAAGCAGCGATCCCGGTGAGCGCCAGGACGCCACCGCCGAGCTGCGCCGGCTGGCCGCCGGCATAAGGCCGGACCGCACCGTCGCGCTGGTGGGCCTCATGGGCGCCGGCAAGACGACGGTCGGGCGCCGCTTGGCGCAAGCGCTGGCGCTGCCGTTCGTCGACGCTGACGACGCCATCGTCGACGCCGCCGGCCGCAGCATCGAGGACATTTTCAACGAGCGCGGTGAATGCGAGTTTCGCCGCGGCGAACGTCAAGTCATTGCGCGCTTGTTGGCAGGGCCCCCGCACGTGCTCGCCACCGGCGGCGGCGCCTTCATCGATCCTTCGACGCGCGCGCTGATGAAGGAGCAGGCGATCACCGTTTGGCTGCGCGCGCCGCTCGACGTGCTGATGAAGCGGGTGCTGAAGCGCGATCATCGTCCGTTGCTGAAGGAAGACGATCCGCAAGGCGTGATGCAGCGGTTGATGGACGATCGCTATCCGGTCTACGCGCAAGCGGATATCACCATAGAGACCGCCAACACCCCCCACCACACCGCCGTCGTCACCATCCTCGACGCCCTGCGGGCCCATCTGGCGCCGCCCGCATGAGCGATACGATCCACGTAAATCTCGGCGCGCGTGCCTACGACGTACAAGTCGGCGCGGGCTTGCTCTCGCGCGCGGGCGAGCTAATCGCGCCGTTTGCGCCGAGCCGGCGCGCGTTTGTCGTCACCGACAGAAACGTCGCCAAGCATCACGGCGAAACGCTCAACGCCGCGCTTGCCGCCGCTGGCCTCGACGTCGCCGCCACAATCGTGCTGAAGCCGGGGGAGGCGGCCAAGAGTTTCGCTGGGCTCGAGAAACTCTGTTGCGATCTGCTCGCCGCCAACATCGCCCGCCGCGATCTCGTCATCGCCTTCGGCGGCGGCGTGATCGGCGATCTGGCCGGTCTCGCCGCTGGCTTGGTCAAGCGCGGCGTCGATTTCGTGCAGATTCCGACCACGCTGCTGGCGCAAGTCGACTCATCCGTCGGCGGCAAGACCGCGATCGACACGCCCGAGGGCACAAACCTCGTCGGCCGCGTCCATCAGCCGCGCT
>CALBSY010000236.1 GCA_937967725.1 uncultured Alphaproteobacteria bacterium
CCTCTTCCGCGCCCGCACGCCCATCTGTTTTGCTGCGCTGCTGTTCTTGGTGGCGTGGATCGCGCCCACGTACCGCCCGCCGAGCCCGAACGATATCACCAAGGTCACGCCAGGCGCGCGGCGTGAAAGGCGATATGGTCGGCGACAAAGGACGCCATGAAGAAATACGAGTGATCGTATCCTTCGTGACGGCGCATCGTAAGCTTCTGCTGTGACGCTGCGGCGGCGGCTTCCAGCAACTCCGGCTTGAGTTGGCTTTGCAGGAATTGATCGCCGAGGCCCTGGTCGACGAGAATGTCGTCAAACGGTTTGGCCGCGCCGGTCGCCATCAGCAGCGCCGCGTCATGCTCCATCCAGGTGGATCGATCCGATCCGAGATAGGCGCCGAAGGCTTTCTCTCCCCATGCACAGCGCGTGGGCGACGCGATCGGCGCAAATGCGGACACGCTGCGAAACAGCGAGGGATGCTTCATCGCCAGAGTCAGCGCGCCATGCCCGCCCATCGAATGCCCGAAGATTGAACGCTGCGGCTTGAGCGGAAACGCACCCTCCACCGCCGCGATCAGATCGCGCGTGACGTAGCTCTCCATCTTGAAGTGCGGCGCCCAAGGCGACTGCGTTGCGTCGATATAGAAGCCCGCGCCTTGGCCGAGATCGTAGCCGGGATCGTCCGCCACCTCCTCGCCACGCGGCGACGTATCCGGCGCGACGATGGCGACGTTGTGCTTCGCCGCGTGCCCGTACGCGCCGGCCTTGGTGGTGAAGTTGTCTTCCGTGCAGGTAAGGCCCGAGAGCCAGATCAGATACGCAAACGGCCCATCGCCCGGCGGCGTGAACACGGAGAAGCGCATCCCCGTGCCAGTTGCCGCGCTCTGGTGCTGCCCGTAGGTGAGCGTTCCGCCATGAATGCGGTGCGCGGCTCGCGTCTCAACGCTCACTCCGGCTTGGCTCCTTCGCGCGCGTAGCCTTCCATAAGCTTCGCGTAGTCGCCCGGCGGCGGAAAGCCTTCGTAAGCGTGCTTTGCCCCGCTCACCGCGCCGGGAAGACGATCCTCCACGCAGGACTCCACATAGGGCTGCACCCAACTCGAGTCCCCCAACATCGCCGGCCGGAAATTCACGAACGGCCTGCCTTGCGGGCGCGAGAAGAGCCAGTTCTTGCAGTTCGGGCAGAATGAATGCTGGATTTCGGCGCGATGCAGGCCGCCGATCACCGGTGCGCCTTCAATAACCGCAAATCCGTCTTCAGGGATCAGCAGCGTGAGCGAATAGGCGCCGCTGGTCAGCTTCTGACAGGCGCGGCAATGGCACGCCATCGCCACCATCGGCGGCGCTGTGATGCGCATTTTCACTTGCCCGCACAGACATGACGCGGACCAAGGGAGCTTCCAGTCAGTCATCGCTAATACACGACTACGCTGCGGATGCTTTCGCCTTTGTGCATCAGGTCGAAGGCTTCGTTGATGCGTTCGAGCGGCAGCTTGTGCGTGATCATCGGATCGATCTGAATTTTCTTCTCGACGTACCAATCCACGATTTTCGGCACGTCGGTGCGGCCTCGCGCGCCGCCGAACGCCGTGCCCTTCCACACGCGCCCCGTCACCAGCTGGAACGGCCGCGTGGCGATTTCCTTGCCGGCCTCGGCGACGCCGATGATGATGCTCTCGCCCCAGCCGCGATGGCAGGCTTCCAGCGCTGTGCGCATGACATCCGTATTGCCGGTGGCGTCGAACGTGTAGTCCGCCCCGCCGCCGGTGCGCTCCACCAGATGCGCGACCAGATCGCCCTTCACGCTCTTCGGATTGACGAAGTGGGTCATGCCGAACTTCTTGCCCCAGTCCTCGCGCGCCGGATTGATGTCGACGCCGACAATTTGATTGGCGCCGACCAGCTTCAAACCCTGGATCACATTGAGGCCGATGCCGCCGAGGCCGAACACGATGCAATTGGCGCCGGGCTCGACTTTCGCCGTGTTGATCACGGCGCCGACGCCGGTGGTGACGCCGCAGCCAATGTAGCACGCCGTCTCGAACGGCGCGTCCTTGCGGATTTTCGCCACCGCGATCTCAGGCAGCACGCTGAAATTGGAGGACGTCGAGCACCCCATGTAGTGAAGCACCGGTTTGCCCTTGTAGGAAAACCGTGACGTGCCATCCGGCATCAGCCCCTTGCCTTGCGTGGCGCGGATAGCGGTGCAGAGATTGGTCTTGCGCGAGAGGCAGCTTTTGCATTGGCGGCACTCCGGCGTGTAGAGCGGGATGACATGATCGCCGGGCGCGACGCTGGTCACGCCTACGCCCACTTCGCGCACGATGCCGGCGCCTTCGTGGCCGAGAATGCAGGGCCAGGCCGCTTCGGAGTCCAACCCGTCCAGCGTGTACGCGTCGGTGTGGCAAACGCCGGTCGCCTTGATCTCGACCAGAACCTCGCCCGCTTTGGGGCCATCGAGATCGAGTTCGACGATTTCCAAGGGTTGCTTGGCCGCGAACGCGACCGCTGCTTTCGTCTTCATGCGAGCGGCTCCTGTCGCCAGCGCTTATAGCGCGGCGGCAATGGCTCGCGTCAAGAAATTGGCGCGGTCAGGCGCGTCCGCGCTTGGCCCGCTTCTTGGCCTTCTTCTTAGGCGCGCGCTTGGCCTTCTTGGCCGGCGCTGGCGCCTCTTCGCGCATGGACAAGCGGCTCGGCACGCTGCGAACGAACTGCTGCGAACCGTGTTCGATCTCCTCGCGCACGCCCGGCGCCACCATGTGGCTCATACCCGCAAGCATATAAACCGCTTCGATCGGCACGAGCGCGGCAATCGTGCGCCCGTACCGGTCGAAGCCAATCACCGCGTTATCGACCTGCGCGGTTTCCAGAGCTTCAGCGAAGTTCGCGCGCGCCTCCGAGGTGGAATACACCTGCGCTTTGCGGCGCGTGCGCGCCGCCGCTTTCCGCCTCAACTCCTTGACTGATTTCATGCAGGCAAACGCTCACTTTCCTCGAACCTGCCGAAGGGAAACGCGTCCCAATCGACCGCTGAATCGCTGCGCACGACCGTGCTGAGCCACAACGGAATCGCCTCGCCGAACAGCCGCGACTCAACCCACGCATGCGCGGGCGCCGTCGCCGGAATCTCGTACAAACTCGTTAACACGGCTTTGACGGAGCGCGGCGCGAACACCCCGTGGGGACGGCGGCGCCACATGGTGAACGCGAATTAATACCACTCACAGATACGACAAATATCCGCCATCTCGTACAACCTACGCTGCAAACGTGACAGCATGGCGCCGACCAGCGTCATTTTATTGTGCAAAAATGACAGAACGCGTTCGGCCTTAGAAGGCCGTTTTGGCTTGTTGCGCGGCGCCGAAGGGGCGCCGCGCTTCGGTCGCTTCTTGGCTTTCTTAACCGGCCGCGCGCTTGCCTTGCCATTGCGCTTGCGCAGCCGGCGCGGCATGTCCTCAGGCGCAAATCTAGGGCGCGTGGCGAAGCTGAGTATGAACTCGCGTTTTCTAGCGTTGGCGCGCTGACCGGGCGCCTCCCTGAGCAGAAAATGAAATCCCAACTCGTGAAAGCTAGAGCACGCTTCGCCGTTCATCATCGCGTGGCGAACCCGCTTGGTAATCACGGCGACGCCATCATTGCGCCTGCGCGCGTCCATGATCTTTCGTCCGATACGGTGGCACCTCCGTTTCACGGTTGTGATGTGTTCCGCCGCCAGACGCTCCATGTATGGTTGCACGTCTTCCCCACACCGAACATAGAAGTCGGTCATCCCGCTTTTCCTTTCGCCGGACCAAAACAAATTGTGCGCTAGTCGGATTGCACCGAGCACAACAGCTTGCGTGCAGCGCGTCAATCTGTGGCGCGATTGTCAGCGGTGATGCTAATCTTGTACTGATTTAGCAAGATTGGCTTGACGCGGATCGGGCGGCGCTTTTTGCTCGCGCGCGGGACCCTGGGAAGGGGCTGAGAAGGGAGTGCTGGCGGTTTTTAGTCGGGCCGCCGGCGCTTCTGGACCCCGCCCATCGCGCAATTAGCTGCTCCCCGCCCAAAGCGCCGTCCAGCAACGGGACCGGGACCTTGCAATTAATTTAGGAAACGGCCGGATCGTTTTGGCAGGCGCGGCGTTATCGGGATGGCGCCGACCTACTCCCCCCGCCCAGGCGCCACCGCAGCACGGGCCGGATCCAAGCGATCCGGCCCACCTGCTTTCCGGGTCCGTTACCGACAAACCGACTACAGGCCCATGAAATGCGAGGCCATGCCGCCATCGGCGGTCCAGACGTGCAGCATCCAGCCGGGCTGCTCGGGCGTCTTCGGCGCGACGAGCTGGCCTGGGTGCAGCGCCAATCCGTACACCCACGAGGTGGAAGGCGCGATGACAGTCGGCGCGTGCGCCACCTGGCCCAAAGCAACCCGATGATGGTGCCCGCAAATGATGCGAATGACCTGCCGGTGGCGGGCTACGACCGATGAAAGCAACGCGCCATCGCGCAGTCCGATGGTGTCAAACAGCTTGTCGTGGGTCGGAAACGGCGGGTGATGCAAGGCAAGGACGGTGGGCTTCTCCGCCGCGGCCGACAACGCGCGATCCAGCCATTCAGCGCCCTCCTGCGTCAGCACGCCGTGCGTTTCTCCGGGCACGATTTGGTCGACGCAAACAACGCGCACTGGAAAATCGTCAATTGTGAACGATAGCGCTCCCGATCGCGGCAGGTAAGCGTGTGTGGGAAACGCCTTACGCAACAGCGCGCGGTCGTCATGATTTCCCGGCAGCAAATAGAGCGGCTCTGGCGCGTCGGTCAGCGCCTCGGCCAAGGCGGTGTATTCCTCCGCGCGTTCATCATTGACGAGGTCGCCTGTCAGCAGCACCACGTCAGGCTTGTACTCATTGGCCTGCGCGAGCGCCCGGCGAAGATTGCGCACCGCCGCGCCGCCGTCGTCCGTCCGCACATGCGTGTCGGACAATTGCGCAAGAATGAACGGCTCGCTCATACCGAGCGCTCCCTAGAGCTCGTCATCTTGGAACGACCCTCCCTGCGCTTAGTGTGTGACCGCGGGCGCCATTTGTCCGTGCCCCGGGTCACACTGTACGCACAATTCGCAACGAGCGATCAATCCAAGGCGCGGGCGATGCGGAAACCGACGCCGTTCAAGCGCTGGCCCGGCGCGGCCGAGCGGCGCGACGCTAGCCGCAATGCGGCCTCCTGGTCAGCATAGCCGCCGCCGCGGTAGACGCGGCGCGCGCATTCGTCTGACTGCACCGCGGCGCCATCAATCGGCGCGAGTTCATAGTTCGGCGCGTAGCAATCCTCGACCCATTCGGAAACATTTCCATGGACGTCGAACAGCTGAAATCCGTTGGCGTCGTGGGCGCCGACACCGGTCGTGCTGTTGACGCGGTACGTGGCCTGAGCCTGGGTCACCTGAGCGCCGTACGCATACGGCGTGTCGCCGCCGCCGCGGGCTGCGTATTCCCACTCAGCCTCGGTCGCAAGCCGGTAGCGTAGACCGCCGGTGCGCTCATTGAGCCAATCCAGATAGGCTTGCACATCGTCCCACGACACGTCCGTCACGGGGCGTGCGCCGCGGCCCCAGCCCCGGTCCGGCGGCGAATAGCCGTTGCAGCCGCCGCCGGCGAGGCAGGCATCCCACTGCGCAAAGGTGATCTCGTATTTGCCGATGGCGAAAGGTGCGATCGAGACTTCGCGCTGTGGTCCTTCGTCAGCACCCCGCCCAGCTTCACCTTCCGGCGAGCCCATCACGAATAGACCGCCCGGCAACACCACCATTTCCGGGCAGCCTTCACAGTCCTGAATGATCTCGCCCGGGCGATAAGCGGCTTCGATGACCGAGCCTGCCTGGCGATAGACCTCCGCGTCATCAACGACGCTCGAGGCATTTGCGGTTTCTTCGCGCTGGTTCGCTGCGAGATATTGCTGGCCGACATCAATCAATGCCGGACTGAAATAGACGACAGCGCCAAGCGCAGCGGCGGCCATTGCGTAGCTGCCGAGCTGACGCGAGGAGCGCGCGAAACGCTGCCTTCGCGACAGAATTTCGAACGTTTGTACGCGCTGTTCCATGTTGTCCAAGGGCTTTTGGCCCTTTGACTGGAACGCCGCCGATGGCGAAGAGCGCGCCATCGAGCGAAACTCCGCTGAAACCAGCGCGGTGCCTTTCTCGGCCAGCTCTTGCAGACGCGCGGCGACATTGACGCCATGCCCGAGCAAATCGTCAGTGGCGGTTACAACGACATCGCCCACATGCGCGCCGACGCGGATCGGCGGCTCGCCGCGGCCGCGCTTGTCGAGTATTTCTTGAATAGCGCCGAGCGCCGATCCGGCTGACGCAAACTCCAGCATGAAACCGTCGCCGGCAGTGTTGAACAAACGCCCGCCGTGCTTGGCTGACACAGTCTCTATGCGCGCGCGCAGTGCTTCCACTTTGCGTGCGGCATTGCGCTGATCGCGCTCGGACATCGTGGAAAAGCCCGCGATATCGATCGAGACGATCGAGGCCAGCCGGATTGTCCGCTCTTCGCCCGGTTGCTCAGCCACGGCTCAGTACCCCACCCCGGGGCTCCCTCCCCGGAGTCCCTCAATGCTCCTCCTGATCGCCTGAATCAACGCTGAGCAGAAGCGCGCTCATGTTCTGGATGAAACTCCCAGTCGAAATTCCGGTTACGGGCGCCTCGGTGATGTAAGGAGAGGTGTCGGAAGCGTCGCCCACCAGGGTTTGAGAAAAATCTCCTGGCGCGGGAGTTGGCGAACCATCGCCGATATAAGGGTTCGACGTCGCTGTCAGCGGCGTAGGCCAATAGCCCTCGGCGTTGAGCCCCGCCAACAGCGCGGCCACGCGCTCCCGGCTTGGCCGTTCGATCTCGCCCGAACCAGCGTTCGAATTAATATACGAGACTTCAATGTTCTGCGTCGTGAAATAGCGCGGCAAGCGGAAGTCGCCGCCCGCGTTGAGGGGCGAGGCCGCTGCGAGATCGCGGGCGTTCGCGGACGCCAGACGCTCGTGGCGTGCGCGCAAGGCGTCGACATTGAGATTGCGCCATTGCGAGTAGTGCGTGATCGGCCTGGCGACATCGTAGTCCCAATAATATTCGCCGTTGACGACGTTGGAGCCGCGCCGGTGATTGATGCGGGCGCGGTTGGCGCCGATTTCGATGAAGGTCGGATAATGGCGTCCGCTGACTTGCACTTGCGCATCCGGCAAGCGCACGGAGTCGAGCCACGCGAGTGCTTCCGGGACGCGCGCGATAAAGCGCGGATCGCCGGTCCATTCGTAGAAATTCAGCAACTGAGCGATGTTGTTCGCCGTGGTGTGCGTCGTCAGAGCGTCCGGTTCGTAGCTGCGCGCGCCGATGGGAGCGAGCGTCTCCGGATGATGCTGCAGTCCCCACCCCGCTTGCGGAGCCGGCTGCTGCGTGGCCAGGAAAACCTCCATCCCTCGCCGAATACAAGCCAGCGCCCGCTCGTCGCCGAGCGTCTGATGGACCATCAGCAGAAACTTGATGTTCTCGCCGGCGACATCGTCGTTGAAGGTGATGTAGCGCGTATAGTCCGGCCGTCCGTGCAAAGCCGGCGCATCGTTCACGAACGGAAAGCGCTGTGGCCAGCCGCCGTTATCGTATTGGCTGTCCAGCACGAAGCGGATGGCGCGCTCAAGCGGCGCGCGCAGGCGTGTCGCGCGGCGTTCAAGGTACAAACGCAGCAGGAATTGCGAAGCTTCCGACGTGCCGGCGTCGTCGAAGGTCGCGTTGCCGTAATAATGGTGGAATTCCTCGAGCCGCCAGCCGTTCTTGCCGATCGTGTCGTACCAACGGCGCACGCTCGCTTCGCCGGCGAAGTCGTGCAGATAATTCCAGCCGCCGGCGGGATGCTGGGCCGCGATCAAGCCGTCAGCCACCTCCATCGCCGCCTGATAGTAGAACTCGTCGCGGGTGGCGTGAAAGCAATCGAGATAGAGATGTCCGACTGTCGCTGTTCCCGGCGGCTGTATCCAGATCATCGACGGGTAGGCTTCCATCTCGCCCCAGCGCCGGGAGAAGTCCGGCAGGTAGCTCCAGACATAACCGCCGCGATACGCCACGCGCTCGCGCATGAAGCGCGCGGCGCGCTTCATCGCGGCGCGGATTTCACGACCGCTGCTACCGGTGTCAGATGGGGGCTCAAAAAAAGAGGCGCAGGCGCCAGTGAGCGCGGCGCCTGAGGCCGCGGCGAGCAGCGAACGCCGGGACGCGCACGGCCGGATCATCAATTTCACCTCCCCTTTTGGCGCTTTTCCAAAGCTATAGCCCCGCTGGGTCGCGGTACGAAACCCCATGATTCCCCAGCTGACACTTGTATATGACTGACCCGTCAGTTATATACAAGTGATGCCTGCGACGAAGCCCGGCCCGCGTTGGCGCCGCCGCGCCGAGGCCCGCCCCGAGGAAATCCTCGAGGCGGCGCTATCGGAGTTCACGGAGCGCGGTTTCGACGCCGCCCGCATGGAGGACATCGGCAAGCGCGCCGGGCTCTCTAAGGCCGGCGTCTACCTCTACTTCCCCAGCAAGTTGGCGCTGCTGGAGGCGCTGATCGAAGCCAAAGTGTCGCCGCTCGCAGTGCAGGCGCAGACCTTGGCGCAGTCTGGCCGCGACGACCCGTTAGCGGCGCTGCGGCTGCTGGCGCGTGTCGCGGCGCATCGCATCGCCGACCCCAACGTATTCGCCGTACCGCGGCTGGTGATCGGCCTTTCCGGCCGTTTCCCCGAGATCGCCGAGTATTATCGCACTCACGTCGTCGAGAAGGCGCGCGGCGCGTTGGAGGCGCTGCTCAAGGCCGGTATCGCGAAAAAACAATTGCGCGAGGCGAACGTCGACGCCGCCGTACGCGCGTTCATTGGCCCGATGTTCTTCGAAGCGATGTGGCTGCATGTGCTGAGAGGTGAAAGCGCTCTCACCGACCCCGAAAACCTGATCGAACTGCATTTCGACATCCTGCTGAATGGGCTGGAGCGACGCGCATGAAGCGCACCTTGGTAGTTTCGCTCGCGCTTGCCCTCGTCGCTTGCGGCGAAACCCGCAGCGATGTGATGCAAGGCTATGGCGAGGCCGACTACCTCTATCTGTCGAGCCAAGAGTCGGGCGTCATCGGCGAGCTCTATGTGCGCGAAGGCGACATTGTCGAGGCCGGAGGCCGGGTGTTCCGGCTCGATCCGGAGCGACTGAGTTACAGCGCCCAAAGCGCCGAGGCGCGGCGCGCCGCGGCGGTGCAGGCCGTGCAGACCGCGCAGGCAGAAGCGGTGCTGGCGCGGCGCAATTACGCACGCGGCGCCGAGCTCTACGAACAAGGGTTTTATCCGCGCGCCCGGCTCGACTCGGACCAGGCCGCGCTGGCGGCCGCGAACGCCCGCCTGGCGCAAGCGCGCCGCGAAGCCAGCGCCGCTGGCGCCGAAATCGGATTGGCGGAAGAGCGGCTCGAAGACCTTGCTGGCGCCGCGCCGACCGGCGGCACCATT
>CALBSY010000237.1 GCA_937967725.1 uncultured Alphaproteobacteria bacterium
CTTGGGGTGCCGCCGTTTTGTCTCGTTTTCTGTTTTTGGTCTCGTGGCGGGCGCCGATAGCACGAGCGACGGGCGGTGTCGAAGGCACGTCTTGTTAAGAGGGATTGGGGCTAGGGTGAGCCGATGCGGTGTGCGCTAAAACCTCATCCCGATACCAGCGCGGGCGCGGTGGAGGCGGTGCTGGCTGACGTGGCGCGGGAGGACGGCGACTGCCTGGCGGTTCGCTTTATCGTGCAGGGCCGGACCGGGTCGCTGCTCGTGCCGACGCCGGCCGAACCGGAACGGACGGATGGTTTGTGGAAGCTGACCTGTTTCGAGGCGTTTGTGCGCCCGGCAGGCGGGGCGCGTTACGTCGAGCTCAATTTCTCACCCTCGACACAATGGGCGGCGTACGCGTTCGAAGGCTATCGCAACGGGATGCGCGCCTATGGCATGGATTCGCCGCAGATCGAAACGGTGTCGCGCGACGACATTTACGAATTGCGTGCTGTGGCGTGCGGTTTGCCGGGCGGCGCCTGGTCGGTGGGGCTCTCGGCGGTGATCGAAGAAGTCGACGGGACCAAGTCATACTGGGCGCTTGAGCATGGGGCGGGACAACCGGACTTTCACCACGCACATGCGTTCGCGTTGGAGCTGACATGAAGTTTGGCGTCGAGCGGCTGTTGAATGATGCAAGCTTGCGGACGCCGCTTGCGGGCAAGCGGACGGCGCTGGTGGCGCATCCGGCCTCGGTGACGCGCGACCTCACGCACACGCTCGACGCGCTGATGCAGTTGGACGACGTGCGCGTCACCGCTGCGTTCGGGCCGCAACACGGCATGCGCGGCGACAAGCAGGACAACATGATCGAAAGCGCGGACTACACCGATCCGCTGCACGGCATACCGGTGTTTTCGCTGTACGGCGACGTGCGCCGCCCCACCGGCCAGATGCTCTCCACGTTCGATGTGGTGCTGATCGATCTGCAGGATTTAGGCTGCCGCATCTACACCTTCATCACCACGCTGCTCTACATGCTTGAGGCGGCGGCCGAGCATGGCAAGGAAGTGTGGGTGCTGGACCGGCCCAACCCGGCCGGGCGGCCGGTGGAAGGGCTGACGCTGCGCGGCGGTTGGGAGAGCTTCGTCGGCGCCGGGCCGATGCCGATGCGTCACGGGCTGACGCTCGGCGAACTGGGTCACTGGTTTATCGAGCACTTCAAGCTCGACGTGGCGTATCGCGTCATCGAGATGGAAGGTTATGCGCCGGAGGCCGCGCCGGGCTATGGTTGGCCGATCGGCGAACGCACGTGGGTCAATCCATCGCCCAACGCGCCCAATCTTTGGATGGCGCGCGCCTATGCCGGCACGGTGATGCTGGAAGGCACGACGCTCTCGGAAGGGCGCGGCACCACGCGGCCGCTGGAAGTGTTCGGCGCGCCCGATATTCATGCGCGCGACGTGATGGCGGAGATGGCGGCGCTGGCGCCGCAATGGCTGCGCGGCTGCAAGCTGCGCGAATGCTTCTTCGAACCGACATTCCACAAGCATGCAAAGACGCTGTGCAGCGGCGTGCAAATCCATGTGGAGGATCCGGCGCACTACGATCATGTCGCGTTCAAACCTTGGCGAGTGCAGGCCCTGGCGTTCAAGGCGATCCGGCGGCTCTATCCGAACTACCAGCTGTGGCGCGACTTTCCGTACGAGTATGCGTTCGGCAAGTTGCCGATCGATGTGATCAACGGCTCGCCGCTCTTGCGCGAATGGGTGGACGACTCAAACGCTGCGCCGGCCGACCTCGATGCGCTCACGCTGCCGGACGAACAGGCGTGGCTGACGCAACGCGCACGGCATCTACTGTACTAATTAGAACCAGCCCTTCTTCTTTTTCTTTTCGGGCGAGGGCGCGGCTTTGGTTTGGGCGGGCGCGCCTTTCTGTTGAGCGCGTTGTGACGGTGTCTGGGCTGCGGCGCCGTTCTGACGCGGTGGGGACTGCGCCGGTGCTGGGCCAAGCTTATCGACAAACAAACTCATGGCACGCCGCCTCTCCTACTGATCCCGGAAACGCCGTTATCCCATCACGGCGCGCGCGCCAATCGGGCGCGGGCCGGGTTGCAGACTCGTCATCCGGCGTTCGAGGGCGTTTCCCGGGCGGGCTGGTTTGAGCTAGTCGGCGGCGCCCGCGGGCCGCCAGCCGCTGCTTGCGAGAAAGGCCTGGGCGTCGGTCGAACGGAGAATATCCCGAACGGCTTGGCGCTTGTCGGCGGCGCGCTCGTAGTAGGCGCGCACGATGCGGTAGCCGACCCAGTAGCCGAGATCGCCGGGCGCTTCGGCCGTGCCGCGACCGTTGTAGAGCCAAGCCGAGAGATCGCGGCTGTCCAAGCCGCCGGCAAAGCGTTGTTCGATCGCGGCTTCTCGCCCGGCAGTCCATTCGAGCAGATGCGCGGTGGAGATGCGGCCCGAGATCAGTTCGCCGAGAAACTCAGCGGCGCCTTCCTGGAGCGATTGGGAAAGCACTGTCTCGCCGGTGAAGCCCGCCTGCAGCGAATGGATCATTTCATGTGCGATGAGGTGCGCGAGATGCGCTTCGAAAACGGAGGCGCTCGAGCCTGCGTCGCGGCAGACCACTTCGAGACCGATCATGAGCGCGCTGTCGTTGGCGGCGCCGCCGGAATTGTCGCGGCCGATCAGGATGTAAGTCTGAGGATAGGTGGCGTCTGGGAAGAGCGCTTCGAGTGCGAGGAAGGCCGCACGCACGCGCTCGCGCACATTGCCGAGCTGCTGCGCGCATCGGCGGGCGTCGGCGTAGATTTGCGGCCGTTCGGCGATGCGGGCGGCGAGGCGTTCGGCGGACAGAATGCGGTTCGGGATGAAGCCTTGTACGCCGGGGCTGCCGTTGGCGACGTAAGGTTCCAGATCGCGAGCAGTGGGATTGCCGTTCGCGGCGTCGTAGATGGCGAAGAAGGCGTCGACATCCGCTGTCGAGATGGTGGCGTCCAACGGATCGGCGGCACGCTGAGCGAATGCGTTGGTTGCGGATAAGGCCAGCGCGGCCGCTACAAAGATCAGAATCTTCATCTATTCCCTCCTCGCCCGGTAGGGATGCGCGGAGCGCGGCCGCTGGATGCTAACGCGGCGCGCGTTTGGCGAGGATGCGCTGCAGGGTGCGCCGGTGCATGTTGAGGCGCCGTGCGGTTTCGCTGACGTTGTGGCCGCATAGTTCGTAGACCCGCTGGATGTGCTCCCAGCGGATACGGTCCGCGCTCATTGGATTGTCGGGCGGTTCGGGTGTGGCGTCGGGCGGCGCCAGGAGCGCTTTGACGATGTCTTCCGGATCGGCCGGCTTGGCGAGATAATCGAGCGCGCCGGCCTTCACCGCGGCGACGGCGGTGGCGATGGCGCCGTAGCCGGTCAGCATCACGACGCGGCAATCGGGGCGGCTCTTGTTAAGCGCTTCGACCACTGAGAGGCCGGAGCCATCTTCCAGGCGCAGGTCGAGCACGGCGTAGGCGGGCGGGCTCTTGGCGGCGACTTCCGCGGCTTCCGCCACGGTGGCGAGGGCGGTGACTTCGAAGCCACGCTGCTCAAGCGCGCGCGCAAGGCGCGTGCGGAATGGGGCGTCGTCGTCGAGGATCAATAGCGTCTTGTCGCCTTCCAGCGGCGCTTCGGCGGTCATGTCAGATCTGCTCCGTGTTCCCTCATATTTAGCGCATTTATGACCGGATCAAAGCTTAGCCGCCTCAATCGATGAGCGCGGCCAGACTGTTTTCACCACAGCGCCGGGGTTGGGCGGGCGGCGATTGCGGACTTCGAGCTTTGCGCCGGTGCGTTCGAGCAGGGTCTTCGAGATGAAGAAACCAAGGCCGAGGCCGCCGGCCATGCCTTCGCGGTCGCGCTGGGTGAGGTAGGGCTCGCCGAGGCGGTTGAGGATGGCGGGCGCAAAGCCGGGGCCGTCGTCGCGGACCGTGATTTCGACGCTTTCGGCGTTCCAACGCGCCTCGATCTCGACGCGAACGCGGGCGAAGCCGACGGCGTTCTCGACGATGCCGCCCAGA
This sequence comes from uncultured Alphaproteobacteria bacterium, assembly GCA_937967725.1. Taxonomy (GTDB): domain Bacteria; phylum Pseudomonadota; class Alphaproteobacteria; order Caulobacterales; family Aquidulcibacteraceae; genus Vitreimonas. Next base: position 4,034 of record CALBSY010000237.1, read on the forward strand.
GCGTGAACGATCTCCGGCATGCGCCTCACTTCCAGTGCGCCGTCGCCTTCGGTTGAGATGACAATCTCGGCGCCTAAACCCCGATGCGGTTCGGCGATTTCCTCCAGCAGCGACCGGATCGGCGCGCGTTGAATCATGACGTCGCC
>CALBSY010000238.1 GCA_937967725.1 uncultured Alphaproteobacteria bacterium
CTGCGCGCATGCGGAAGCGGTGCGGACGCTTGGTGATCGTCGATTTCGCGCCGCACAATCTGGAGTTCTTGCGCGAAGAACACGCCCACCGCCGTCTCGGCTTCCCCGACCGGGAAATCGCCGAATGGTGCGAAGCGGGCGGAATCGCCAAACCCGAGATCACCACGCTTGCGCCCGCCAAAGAGGCGGCGCTCACCGTGAAGATCTGGGCTGGAGACAAGACATGACCACAGCCCACGCACTCGATCTCATCACCGACGCCGCCGAGCGCATCAAACGCCCGCGTGTGTCGTTCGAGTGTTTTCCGCCAAAGACCGAAGCACTCGAAAAGCAGCTCTGGGAATCGATCCGCAAGTTCGAACCGCTGGCGCCGAGCTTCGTGTCGGTGACCTACGGCGCCGGCGGCTCCACGCGCGACCGCACCCACCGCACCGTCGCGCGCATGGTCGAGGAGACAACACTTCAGCCCGCCGCGCACCTGACCTGCGTCGCCGCCAGCAAGGCCGAGGTGGATCGGGTGCTGCGCGACTATTGGCGTGTTGGCGTGCGCCGTGTTGTAGCGTTGCGCGGCGATCCGCCTGGCGGCGTCGGCATGCCGTATCTACAGCATCCGCAGGGCTATGCGAGCGCGGTTGAACTTGTGGAAGCGGCGGCGCGTATCGGAAGCTTCGACATCTCGGTTGCCGTTCATCCGGAGAAGCACCCGGCGAGCCCGACTTGGGAGCACGACATCGAGAATTTCAAACGCAAACTTGCCGCCGGCGCCGCGCGCGGCATCACCCAGTTCTTCTTCGACGCGGATGTGTTCCTGCGATTTCGCGACCGGCTGGCGCGCGCGGGCGTTTATGCGCCGATCCTGCCGGGCATCATGCCGGTGACCAACGTCAAGGGCTTGCGGCGCATGGTTGAAGCCTGCGGCGCGTCTCTGCCGCGTTGGATGGTGCGCTTGTTCGACGGGCTCGACGACGATCCGGAAACACGCCGCTTGGTGGCGGCCGTCACCACGGCGCAGATGTGTGCGCGTCTGGCTGCCGAGGGCGTGGAGGATTTCCATTTCTACACACTCAACCGCGCCGATCTGTCGCTGGCGGTGTGCCGCATTCTCGGCGTGCGCGCGAAGGAGCAGACGCAATGAACCGCGAACAACGTCTTTCCGCGCTGAACGCCGAGTTGGCCAAACGCATCCTCGTTCTCGACGGCTCAATGGGCGCTTACCTGCAGGGGTTCGGCTTGCAGGCCGAAGATTTCCACGGCGAGCGCTTTGCCGATCACCGCATGTCGCTCAAGGGCGACACTGACGTGCTGACGCTGACGCGGCCGGAAGTGATCGTCAAAGTCCATGACGCCTATCTCGAGGCTGGCGCCGACATCGTCAGCACCAACACGTTCACGGCGACGCCGATCAGCCAGGCCGAGTATGGGCTCGAAGCGCACGTGCGCGAGATGAACGTCGACAGCGCGCGGCTGGCGCGCGAAGCGTGCGACCGCGCCGAAGCGGACGGCAAGCCGCGCGCCGTGGCAGGCTCGGTGGGGCCGACCACGAAGCTGCTCTCAATGTCGCCCGATGTCGGCGATCCAGGCCGGCGCGACGCTACGTTCGACACCATGGCGGCTGGATACAAAGAACAAATCCTCGGCCTGATCGAAGGCGGCGCCGATCTGTTGCTGATCGAGACCATCACCGACACCCTGAACGCCAAGTCGGCGCTGTGGGCGGCGTGGGAAGCATTCGACGAAACCGGCGTCGAACTGCCGCTCTGGATCAGCGGCACGATCACGGACAAAAGCGGGCGCACGCTGTCGGGGCAGACGGTGGAGGCGTTCTACAACTCGGTGCGTCACGCCAATCCGTGGGCCGTGGGGCTCAATTGCGCGCTCGGCCCGCAAGATATGCGCGCGTTCCTCGCCGATCTGTCGCGTGTGGCGGAATGCGCGGTGAGCGCCTACCCGAACGCCGGTTTGCCGAACGCGATGGGCGGCTATGACGAGACGCCGCATTCGATGGAAGCGCACTACGCCGAGTGGGCGCGCGCCGGCCTGCTTAACATCGCCGGCGGCTGCTGCGGCACGACGCCGGAGCACATCACCCACATGAAGGAAGCGGTCGAAGGCGTGAAGCCGCGCAAAAGTGCAACGTCAAGTCAGCGCTTGAAACTGGCCGGGCTCGAACCGTTCACGGCGGCGGCGTGACTGAGTCCGCCAATCCCTCGCAAACTTCATCGTCGTCGGTGAGCGCACCAACGTCACCGGCTCGGCGCGTTTCCGCAAACTGATCGAAGCGGACGACTATGCCGGCGCGCTTGATGTGGCGCGTCATCAGGTCGAAGGCGGCGCCAACGTGCTCGACGTCAATATGGACGCGGCGCTGATCGACGGCCCCGCGGCCATGACGCGCTTTCTCAACCTGATCGCGTCGGAGCCGGATATCGCCAAGATTCCGCTGATGATCGACTCATCGAAATGGGAGGTGATCGAGGCCGGGCTTAAGTGCGCGCAAGGCAAATCGATCGTGAACTCGATCTCGCTCAAAGAGGGCGAGGAAAAGTTTCTGCACGAGGCGCGCCGCGTGCGCCGCTTCGGCGCCGCCGCCGTGGTGATGGCGTTCGACGAAAAGGGGCAGGCGGACACCACGGCGCGCAAGTTCGCCATTTGCGAGCGCGCCTACAAGCTGCTGACCGACAAGATCGGCTTCCCACCCGAAGACATCATCTTCGACCCCAACATTTTCGCCGTCGCCACCGGCATCGAGGAGCACGCCGATTATGCCAAGGCGTTTTTTGAAGCCACGGCGCTGATCCGCGAGAAGCTGCCGCACGCGCATGTCTCTGGCGGCGTCTCCAACGTGTCGTTCTCATTCCGTGGCAACGAAACCGTGCGCGAGGCGATGCACGCCGTCTTTCTCTACCACGCCATTCGCGCCGGCATGGACATGGGCATCGTCAACGCCGGTTCGCTGACGCTCTACGACGATGTCGAACCAGAATTGCGCGAGCGCGTCGAAGACGTGCTGCTCAACCGCCGCGACGACGCCACCTTCCTGTTTGAATTTGCTGGGAACGTGAAAGGCACGAAGCGCAAGGACGCGGCGAAGGATCTGTCGTGGCGCGAGAAGCCGGTGAGCGAGCGGCTGGCGCATGCGCTGGTGCATGGCATCACCGAATTCATCGTCGAGGACACCGAAGAGGCGCGGCTGCGCGCCGAGCGGCCGCTGCACGTCATCGAAGGCCCGCTGATGGACGGCATGTCCATCGTTGGCGACCTGTTCGGCGCTGGAAAAATGTTCCTGCCGCAAGTGGTGAAGTCGGCGCGGGTGATGAAACAGGCGGTGGCGCACCTCATTCCGTTCATGGAAGAGGAAAAAGAGCGCACCGGCATGGCCGGCAAGTCCAACGGCAAGATCGTGATGGCGACGGTGAAGGGCGACGTCCACGATATCGGCAAGAACATCGTCGGCGTCGTGCTGCAATGCAACGGCTACGAGATCGACGATCTGGGCGTCATGGCGCCATGCGAAAAGATTCTCGACCGCGCCAAGGAGATCGGCGCCGACGCAATCGGCCTCTCCGGCCTCATCACGCCCAGCCTCGACGAGATGGTGTTCGTGGCGAGTGAAATGCAGCGCTTAGGGTTGAAGTTGCCGCTACTGATCGGCGGCGCCACGACTTCGCGCACGCACACCGCGGTCAAGATTGCGCCTGCGTACTCGGGTCCCACTATCTACGTGCCCGACGCCTCGAAAGCGGTGCCGGTGGTGCAGAAGCTGCTCGGCGACGACCGCAACAAGCTCATCGCCGAGAAGAAGGCCGAGCACGACGCGGCGCGCGAAAGCTAGCTCGCCGGCAAGGACAAGAGACCGCGTCTGCCGCTGGCGAAGGCGCGCGAGCGAGCGCCGCAATTCACATACGATCCGGTGAAGCCCGGTTTTCTCGGCGTTCGCGCGTTCGAACAATATCCGCTGGCGGACCTGGTGGATTACATCGACTGGACGCCGTTCTTCGCTTCTTGGGATTTGATCGGCCGTTACCCAGCGATCCTCAACGACGATATCGTCGGCGAAGCCGCGCGCAATCTCTACAACGATGCGCGCGCCATGCTCGAGCAGCTGGTCGCGGAGAATTGGGTCACAGCCTCCGGCGTCTTCGGTTTCTGGCCCGCCAATCGCGACGGCGACGATATCGTGCTGTTTGCCGATGAAGCGCGCGGCGCCGAGATCGCTCGGCTGCACACGTTGCGCCAGCAGATGGACAAGGGCGATAAGGGTAATTTCGCGCTGGCGGATTTCGTCGCATCGTCGAGCGATTATGTCGGCGCCTTTGCCGTGACGGCCGGGATTGGCCAAGCTGCGAGCGCGCGCCGTTTCAAGCAGGGGAACGACGATTATTACCCGAACATAGCGCAGGCCTTGTGCGATCGTCTGGCGGAAGCGTTCGCCGAAGCCATGCACGCGAAGGTGCGCCGCGAATTGTGGGGCTATGCGCCCGACGAGGCGCTCACCAATCAGCAGCTGATCGAGGAGAAGTACCGCGGCATCCGCCCCGCACCGGGCTATCCGGCGCAGCCCGACCACACCGAGAAGCGCACCATCTTTAATCTGCTCGGCGCGGAAAACATCGGCGTCGCGCTCACCGAGAGCATGGCGATGACGCCGCCGTCGTCGGTCAGTGGGCTTTACTTTGCCCATCCGGACGCCGCCTATTTCGGCGTCGGCAAGATCGGGCGCGATCAAGTCGAAGACTACGCCAAGCGCAAGGGCTGGGAGCTGCGTGAAGCCGAACGCTGGCTCGCGCCGATCCTGGCGTACGATCCTTTGATCGCGAAGACGGGCTGACCGAACGGAACGGGCGGTATTTCGTCCGGCAAGTGGCCGCACCTGTCGCAAAAGCGCTGGCCCGGCGTTTCGCGCCGCTGCTAGAACGGCCCCAGAATTTGGGGGTTCTCTGATGAGAAGAATGATCTCGTTCATCGCCGCGGCGTTTGTGCTGGCCGCGTGCGCCACATCGTCGGCGCCGCAGGGCGGCTCGGGCGCGCTGGAAGTTGCGCCGCTCGAATACACGATGCGCACGCTGCCGAACGGCTTGCGCGTCTATGCCATGCCCGATCCGAACACGGCCAACGTGTCGGTGCAGGTCTGGTACGACGTCGGTTCGGTGGATGATCCCCAAGGCCGCTCCGGTTTCGCGCACCTCTTCGAACACATCATGTTCAAATCGACGCGCAACATGCCTGAGCAATTCTTCGATCGGCTGACCGAGGATGTCGGCGGCTTCAACAACGCCTCCACCTACGACGACTTCACCAACTATTACGAAGTCGTCCCCGCCAACCATCTGCGCCGCGTGTTGTGGGCCGAAGCCGATCGCATGGGTTCGACCGTGGTCAACGCA
>CALBSY010000239.1 GCA_937967725.1 uncultured Alphaproteobacteria bacterium
CCGCCCTCCGACTTCGACATCGACCGTGAGACGCTGGCGTTCATCGTGCTAAAGGCGCGCGCCTTCGACGCGCTCGTGGCCTCCGACGATCCGACCGACGCCTCGGATGCGGTCGACGACCGCTTCGTCGACGCCCTCGAAGATGAAGCCGACAATCCGACCCAGGAAGAGCTTCGCGCGGCAATCGCCAATTTGGATGTCGACGCAAAGACTACGTTGGTGGCGATGGCATGGGTGGGCCGCGGCGATTTCGATGCCCTCGAATGGCGTGACGCCGTGTCAGCCGCCCGCGCCCGTTCGGAGGGATCGGCCGTGCGATATCTCATGGGCATGCCGCTCTTGGGCGACTATCTCGCCAGCGGCGCTGACGCACTGGGCGTCAGCGTGATTTCCAATAACCGCCGTGAGCCGATCGGTTCGGATATAGACACACGCGGCGGCTAATAGACGAAGATCGGCAATCGTGCTTGACGCATCGACTATGCGGCTCAACGATAACGAAGGCGCCGTCGCCGCCAGGAAGACGGCGACGGCTTGGGGACCCGCCGGTGGGCGGCGGGCGGCGGATGCAGAGTCGAAAAGCCGCGTGGCGCTCGGGCGTTTGCGCGCCTCCTGTCTTCAGCATCCGTCTGCAATCTCACGCCGATTGCCCAGCCTGCACAGACGCAAACGACGAGCGCGCCCGCACATGCGACGCGCAGTCTTATCGATTGCTGATGGAACCGCCCATTGCAGCCGATGTGTCATTCGCCAACGCACCGCCGGCGACATTGATTGCCGCACCCATTGCAGCCGACGCATCGTAAGTCTGTGTTGCATACGCAGTGATATCGCCGCCCATTGACGCAGAGGCGTTGACGGATTGGCACTGTAACTCCTCCGCCCGCACGTATCCGCCCATCGACGCGGACACATCGAGGCCGCGACATGCACCCTCCAAGCGCACTTCACCGCCCATTGAGGCGGAGGCGGATACGTCATTGCATTGCGCGCCGTTCACGCGCGCGGAGCCTCCCATTGCCGCCGAGGCCGAGAAGGCATCGCATCCCCCCGCGAGCGAAGCGTATAGCTCGGCGCCCCGCGACGCGGAGACGCCTTCCACGCGCGGCGCGGTCACGCGAACCTGTGCGTCGAGGCGGCGGCCGCCGCCGAACCACGGGCGATTGCGGTCCTCGATGCGGAGGGTTCGCCCGTCCAGGCGCGTCCGCACGCGGCCGGCGTCGGCGCCGGTGACTTCCACTTCGTAGCCATCCCCCTGCGTCACAGTAACGGTGATGCGATCGGATGCGTTCACAGTGCGGAAGCCAGAATGATTGCGGACTTCGGCGGCTGCGGGAAGAGCGAGCGCCGCCGCGATAAGGACGGGCGCGAAAAGGCGTTTCATGGAAAATCCCTCCAGCAGACAGACGCCGCCGCCGGCAGGGCGGCCTGCTCTTGCTGGGGAGATGCCCTCACGCGCGGGTTTGGATGCAGCGCCCCGAACCGATCAGGTGATCCTTCCCCGGGCGAAATCCTGGCTCAGCCCGTGCAGCATTTCCGGGGCGCTCTGACGGTCGAAGCCGACCGCTTCGGTGTAGTCCACCAGCGCAGCGTGCTCGGCCTCGTCGAAGCGCCCGTCCGCCACGAAAACCGACAGAAGCGCCTTCAGCAGCGCCACTTTCTGGTCTCGTGAGAATACCTGTGACCGCGCTGCGAGGTAGGCCACCAGTTCGTCCTTGTTGAGCTTGGCGCGGGCGAAGGCTGCCTCCACGACCTGGGCGTTATAGGTTGGGCCGGCTAGTTCGCCGATCGCACGCGCGATCTCGCGACGCTCCTCGTCCTTGATGCGGCCGTCAATCTTGGCGGCGTTTACCAGGACCTCGAGGGCATAGTCCGTGAAGCTGGCGCCCACTGTCCGTTCCGTCTTTCGCGCACGCAAAGAGCGCACGAACGTTCGCAAAGCGAACCAGAGCGCGATAGCCGCGACAATGACGAACAGCGCGAGTATCGCGTTTGTGTCCGCGGACGTGGCGCCGCCGGCGTTGGCCGGCGCAGCGGCGGAGAAGTAAAACATCGCTCGTCCCCTGCGCCGTCGGCGCCTGCGATCACAAAGCCAGCGCGGACACTTGGTTGCGGCGGCCAAGATAGGCCGCGTTGAACATTTGCCGCGCCGCGTTCGCGCCTATGCGGTCACCCCGCGCGCGACGCGCTTCGGAGAGCCCCCAATAAGCGTAGGCGTCGTTAGGGCTCTCGATCAGCGTTTGCAAGAACTCCATCTCGGCGACCGCGGGCTGCCCGTTAAGGAGATACGCGGCGCCCAGCGTACGACGTATCGGGTAATACACATAAGGCGGCTCGGTGTACGGCACCGCTTCTTGCATTTCGACCGCCCGGCGCAATTGCGCGATGGCTGCGGCGTAGTTCTGATCCATAATATGTGCGCGCCCGAGCACCACGTGCCGATAGATGCCGAGGATATGTTGGGCCGGCACGCCGCCAGCGTTGAGCGCCGTGAAGTCTCCGTGCTCGATTAGCCCTTGCAACGCCGCTGCTTCGTCGCGTGCAGCGTCGGTGCGTCCCGAACGCGCGTGCGCGACGCCGCGCGCGTAGCGCCAAGCGCCAGTGACATAAGCCACGCCTTCGGGCGGCGCGGGCGCATCGAGGACCGCCTGCGGCAGCGCGAATTGCGCTCGCGCGAACCAGGGCGCCGCTTTCACCGGCTGCGCCAGCACGACGGCTTGCGCCATCTCCATCGGAACCGCTTCATCGAGCCGCTCAGCATAATCCAATGTCATGCGCGCATCCCCCGCCATCGCCGCACTGGTGAGGACGAAGTGCACGTTGTGCGGATAATACCCGTAACGATAGATCGGCGACGGGTCGGCGCTGGCGATGTAACGCTCATCGGCTTCTACCGCGTCGATGTTAGTGCGGATAGAATCGCGGAAGCGCCCGATCCGATAATAGATATGACCCGGCATATGCACGAGATGGCCTGCTTGCGGCGCAATCGCCGCTAGCCGTTCAGCCGCCCGTTCTGAGCGCCAGGGATCGTTGGAAGCCTCAACGAGATGGATGTAGAGGTGGATTGCGCCAGCGTTGCCGGGGCTGCGCGCCAGCACGGTTTCGACGCGCTCGATCGCTTCACCCGCCCTGCCCTTTGGATCGCGACCGTTCGGCTCCCAATAATCCCACGGCTGAGTGTCCATGATCGCTTCTGCGGCGAAGATCTGCATCAAGTCGTTGTCAGGAAAACGCTCAGCCGCCGCCGACATCGCATCGGCGAAGGCGACGTCGAGGTTTGCGCGATCCGCCGGCGCCGTTGCGGCGTAGCGGCTTTGCAGCGCCTCGATGAACGCCTGTTCTACGGGTGTTGCGCCGGCGCGGTGTCGGTGGGCGGCGCGCATCGCGGCGTAAGCAGCGTCGTTGTCGCTGGCTTCCATCGGCGCATTGATGTTGGGGCCAAGCGCGAACGCCTCGCCCCATGCGCACATGCCGCAATTCGGATCGAGCCGGCGCGCGTGCCGGAAAGCGCGAACCGCCTCGGCGTGATTGAACGCATGCAAGTAGCGCAGGCCTTGATCGAAGAATTGCTGCGCCATTGGATCGGCGGTGGTGATCGGCAGGTGCGCGTCGCCGAGACCGGCTACGAGCGGCGGCGGGCTGTTGATGTCGCCCGGCAGCGTTTGCGCATACGCCTCGGCTGAGGCGATCATCGCCGCCAGGCCCGCGCGCCAACTGACTGCAGCTGGGCCGTTGCCGCAAAAACCAGAGAAGAGGCCGTTGCCTGTCGTGCGTTGTGATTGCGCCAGTGGCGCTGCCCCGGCGACGAGCGCGATTGCGCCCGCGGCCACAGCCATGGAAGCAAAATTTTTCATGTGTCCCGCCCGATTTCTGCATTGCGTCGCGCGGCGGTACGGCAAGGCCCCGCCCCGCACGTGCGCCGGAGCTTACGCGTCGAGCCATTTGGTTCAACCCCGTGCGCCGGATTTCGCGCCGCTTGACGCGAGAACGCGGCGGCATAGCTCCTGACGCGGGCCGGGGGCGCATTAGTTGTGAGGCGCCGCCATGAAAATCGAACAAGCCATGACCCGGGACGTGCGCACGATCAAGCCGTCCACCACCCTCAGAGAGGCCGCCAAGCTGATGGTCGAAATCGACGCCGGCTCCCTGCCGGTGGCCGAAAACGACAAGCTGGTCGGCATGCTGACGGACCGCGACATCGCCGTGCGCGCCATCGCCGCGGGTAAGGGGCCGGACACGACAGCCGGCGAAACAATGAGCCCACAAGTGCTCTACTGCTACGTCGACCAGGACATCGACGAAGTCTGTCAGAACATGGCCGACCAGCAGGTGCGGAGGCTGCCTGTCGTCGACCGCGACAAGAAGTTGGTGGGCATCGTGTCGATCGGCGATCTCGCGCGCAACGACGATGATGCGGCCGGTGAAGCGCTCGAGGGGATCGCCCGTCCCGGCGGACGGAACTCGCACCAGCCGGAGGCCCGCGCCTGATGCGCTGCGAGGTGTGCGGGAACGATTACGACAAGGCGTTCCAGGTCACGCGCGGCGGCGAGACGAGGACGTTCGACGCCTTCGAATGTGCGATCCAGGCAATGGCGCCGCGTTGCGCGCACTGCGAGTGCCGCATCATCGGCCACGGCCTGGAAGCCGATGGAGCGATCTATTGCTGCGCTCATTGCGCGCGAAAATCCGGCGAGGACGAATTGAGGGACCGCGCCTGAGGGACGAGCAACCAAGACCGCTGTGGTCTGGGTGGCTGGGTTCGGCGTAAAAGGGCTGATGGATCGCCGCGCACTTCTTGCCGCCCTGCCCTTGCTGGCGGGCTGCACGCCTTCGCTGGGAACGTTCGACATGCTGGCGCCGCGCGATGGCGGCGTGCGGCGGGTGGCCCGCGACGTGGCGTATGGTGACGGACCCCGGCGGCGGTTGGATGTTTATGCGCCAGCGGAGCGCGGTGCGGCGTCGCGGCAGGTGATCGTGTTCATTTATGGCGGCTCGTGGAGTTCGGGGGACAAGGACGATTACGAATTCCTCGGCGCGGCATTAGCGGCGCAGGGTTTTGTGGTCGTGTTGCCCGACTATCGGCTGGTGCCGCAGGTGCGGTTTCCGGGCTTTCTCGAAGATTGCGCGGCTGCGGTGGGCTGGGTAAGCGATCAAGTGAGCGCTTATGGCGGCGATCCAGGGCGTATCGTGCTGATGGGACATTCGGCCGGCGCTTACAACGCGATCATGCTGGCGCTGGCGCACGATTATTTGCGCGCAGCGGACGTTGACGGGCGTGCGATCCGAGGCGCGGCGGGACTGGCCGGGCCGTACGATTTCCTGCCGCTTGACACCGACGCGACGCGCAATGCGTTCGGTAACGCGCCGGATTTACAAATTACGCAGCCGGTACACTTTGCACGAGCCGATGCGCCGCCGCTGCTGCTGCTATGGGGCGAGGACGATACCACGGTGGGGAGTGGCAATCTGGAGAATCTCGCGCGCGTGCAGCGCGCGGCCGGCGGCGTGGTCGACACCAAGACTTATCCCGGCATCGGTCACGTCGAGATCATGCTGGCGCTGTCGCGTCCGCTCCGCGGGCGCGCGCCGGTGCTCGACGATATGACCGCGTTTGCGCGGCGGGTGACCGCTTAGTTGGCGCGGCGCAGCGACCCGCCCGACGAAAGGTCGATGTTGCCGATGCCGGGGTTGCCATAGGCGACAACACCGCCGCCGCTGGAGGCGTCGACGTCGAGACGGCCGCTGGCGTAGACGCGCGCATCGCCCCCCGAGGACGCTTCAACGCTGCCGTTCTCGCACCGCAATTCCTGCGCGTGAATGTCGGCGCCGCTGGAGGCGTCGGCGCTGAAGCGAGCGCAGCGGCCGCTGACGCGCAGATCGGCGCCTGACGACGAATCCAGATCGATGTCGCCGCCATTGACGCCGGTGGCGACCAAGTCGGCGCCGCTCGAGGCGGACAGGCCCTCGGCGCGCGGCATGGTGACAGTGATTTGCGCGCGCGGCGGGCGGCCCCAATGCCATCCGCGCTGGCGCTCGACGATCAAGGTCTGGCCGGAGACGCGAGTGACGATGCGGTCCGCGCCGGGGCCGCTGACATCGACGCTATGCGCGGGACCGACCGTGACGCTCACGTCGGTCCCGGCATTGGCGGAGACCCGGGTGAAACCGGTATGATCGCGCGGCGCGGCCATCGCCGTTCCCGCCGCCGCGACCGCCAGCACACAACCGGCCAAAATCAAACGCATGAGAAGTCTCCCCTCGCCTGCGGAACGCACCTGGGGCGTCCTTTGACCGGGAGATGCGGCAAAGATCAGGTTTGGATGCAGCTCGGCTACACCAATCGGCTCTGCTCCACCGCCGCCGCGATGAAGCTAGCGAACAGCGGGTGTGGTTCGAACGGGCGCGATTTCAGCTCCGGGTGATATTGCACGCCGATGAACCAGGGGTGGTCGCGGCGTTCGACAATCTCCGGCAGCACGCCGTCAGGGCTCATGCCGGAGAAAATGAGGCCCGCGGCTTCAAGCTTGTCACGATACTTGGTGTTCACTTCGTAGCGGTGACGGTGGCGTTCGCTGATTTCGGTATCGCCATAGATCGCCGCCACCTTGCTCTCCGGATCGAGCGTCGCCTGGTAGGCGCCCAGGCGCATGGTGCCGCCCATATCGCCGTTGGCTTGGCGCTTCTCCAGCTCGTTGCCCTTCAACCACTCGGTCATCAAGCCAACGATGGGATGTTTGGTCGCGCCGAACTCGGTTGAGCTTGCCCCCTTGAGGCCGGCCTGATTGCGCGCGGCTTCGATGCACGCCATCTGCATCCCGAAGCAAATGCCGAAATACGGCACGTTGCGTTCGCGCGCGAAGGTGACAGCGGCGATCTTGCCTTCCGCGCCGCGTTCGCCGAAGCCGCCGGGCACCAGCACGCCGTGCACGCCGTGCAGATCTTCCACCCAGCCCTCGCCGCGCTCCTCGAACTTTTCGCTCTCGACCCAGCGGATGTCGACTTTCACATTGTTGGCGACGCCGCCATGGTGGAGCGCTTCGATCAGCGACTTATAGGCGTCCTTCAGTTCGGTGTACTTTCCGACTACGGCGATAGTGACCTGACCGTCGGGAGATTGGAGCCGCTGCACCACGCGTTCCCAATCCGAGAGATCGGGCTGCGGCGCGACACTGACGCCGAAATGCTTCAACAGCTCGGTGTCGAAGCCGGCGGCGTGATAGGCAAGCGGCGCTTCATAGATGCTCTGCAGATCGCGCGCCTCGACCACCGCGCTTTCACGCACGTTGCAGAACAGCGCAATCTTCTTTTTCTCGTCCTCCGGGATTGGCCGGTCACATCGGCAAAGCAGGATATTGGGCTGAATGCCGATCGAGCGCAGCTCCTTCACCGAATGTTGCGTCGGCTTGGTTTTCATCTCGCCGGCCGAAGGAATGTACGGCAGCAGCGTGAGGTGCACGAACGCGGCCTGGCCGGGATCGAGTTCCTGACCGAGTTGGCGAATGGCTTCGAAGAACGGCAGGCCTTCAATGTCGCCCACCGTGCCGCCGATCTCGCACAGCACGAAATCGGCACCGCCATGATCGGAGAGGATGAATTCCTTGATGGCGTTGGTGACGTGCGGGATCACCTGCACCGTGGCGCCGAGATAATCGCCGCGCCGCTCCTTGGCGATGATCTCCTGATAGATGCGCCCGGTCGTGATGTTGTCGGCTTGCGTCGCTGAAACGCCGGTGAAGCGCTCATAGTGACCGAGGTCGAGATCGGTCTCGGCGCCGTCATCGGTGACGAATACCTCGCCGTGCTGATACGGGCTCATCGTGCCCGGATCGACGTTCAGGTACGGATCGAGCTTACGAAGGCGGACACGGTATCCCCGGGCTTGCAGCAACGCACCGAGGGCGGCGGAGGCGATGCCCTTCCCAAGGGAGGACACCACGCCGCCGGTAATGAACACGTAGCGCGCCATTCCAATTCCGTTCAGCCCGGCCGCGTTCTGCCCCGGCCCGGCTCGGATACGGGCTTACTGATCGGGGCCGGCGCGTTCGCGCCGTACGGCTTCCACTCCATTCCCAACTTCAATCGATTCGGGTTGCGAAGCGGCATCATCCGTCAGGTTTACGCCGGAGATGGCGCCTGACGTATTTGGGATCACTAACGGCCGCGTTGGAGCTGGCTCTTCGGCCGCTGACGTCTGGGTTGGTGCGGAAGCGGAACGTTGTGGCGGCGGCGTGCGCGTTGCGGTTTGGCCGGCGTTCGCCGACGCCGGTTGCGTGGTGGCGCGCTGCGGCGGCGCTGAGGCCGTGTTGCTCGCCGCCGGCAGCGGACCGGCGCGCGTCGCGGCGCCGGTCGCTGCTGGCGCAATCTCGACGGGTCCGGTGCTGGTCGATGCAAGTTGCGTATCCGCGGCCTCGGGAGCGCTACTTTCCGTTGGATCCGGACGTGTGGTCTCAGGTTCGGCCGGCTGCGGCGGAAGCGTCGGCACGGTGATTTCTTGGCGCGGCATGATGCGGTCGAATACCGATCCGCCGTCCGATGACGCAGCGGCGCCGGACAGGAAGGTCAAGCTGAGCGAGGTCACGAGAAAGAAGCCGCCGGCGACTGAGGTCATTTTGGCCAGCGCGTCGGCCGCGCCGCGTCCGCTCATCAGCGAGCCTCCGCCGCCGCCGCCGCCCATGCCAAGCGCGCCGCCTTCGGAGCGCTGCAAAAGGACGAGGCCGATCAGGCAAATGCAGATCAGCAAATGGATGATGAGGAGGACGACTTCCATTGTCCCTACCGTTCCCAATGCGCCGCGGCGCCCGCCCCGCACATGGGCGCGCGCGAAAGGGCGCTCAATAGCCGAGCCCCACCTTAAACGCTAGCCCGGCCTGACGCACGCCTAAGCCGCAGCCGGATGGGCGAGAATTATCCCGGCGAAATCCGCGGCTTTGAGACTGGCGCGCCCCACTTCGCGTTGGTACTTGCTGCCGGTCGCTCATGCCGCGGCTTCGCGACTGGCGCGCACCACTAGCGCCACGTCGCCGCCCTCAGCGCCAAAAACCTCGGCGGCGTTCTTGGAGTCCCCGGCGACCCCGTACAGGATGCGAACCCCCTCCGCTTCGCCGCCGAGGCGTGTGGACAGCACCTCCCGGATGACCGTGTGGACCTCAGCGATTTCCATGGGGGTCGGAATGCGGTCCCCGCCGATGCACCAGACCGGCTCATAGGCCACCACAATTCCCGCGCCCCGTTCTGGCATGCTCTCCGAAACCTGGGCTCCGACGACCTCCAGCGCCTTCCCGGCGTCGCGGTCAGCCCGCGTTTCACCGACACAGACTAATGGGACAAGCCCCGCCCCAAGCGCCGCCTCGGCCTTTCGGCGGACCACATCATTGCTTTCGCCGTGCTGGGAACGGCGCTCCGAGTGGCCCACGATGACGTAACGGGCGCCCACATCCGCCAGCATGGCCGCGCTGACCTCCCCTGTTCGTGCGGCGTCTTCAACATTGGCGCTGCAATCCTGGGCGCCGATGAGCACCGCCTTTCCACGCGCCTGAGCGGCAGCGGACTGGACATAGGCGACTGGCGGACAGATGAGCGCATCTATCTTGCCCGCCACCGGCGCTATCGCCTCGGCCAGCGCGTCAATCTCAGCCAGACCGGCGGCTCGGCCATACATTTTCCAGTTTCCGGCGATCAACGGCTTGCGCGCGGCCATGACATCTCCCTTGTGGCGTCTTGCTGCATTTGCCCCTGCATAGGCGCGTCTCTACAGTCCCGCGCCTCACGCTTTACGGATGCCAATATGCTACTGCAAATCCGCAATCTCACGCGCGGCGTCATCGCGACGATTATCCTGGTGCTGGTCGGCGCCGCCATGGTGGCGTTCCTAATCCCACAGGGCGGCCTGCAATTCTTCCCCTCGCAGGATCTCGCGAATGTGGGCCCGCGCGCCGTGCGGGCGCCACAGCTTAGTCGCGAGCTGCAACTGACGCTGCGCGGAATGCGCGCTCAGGGCCAGAACGTCACGCAGGCAGAAGCGAGCGAAGCAG
>CALBSY010000240.1 GCA_937967725.1 uncultured Alphaproteobacteria bacterium
ATTGCGGGCAGTCGATCTCGCGGCCGAAACCGGTCAGCGCGTGTCGCTTGATCTGATTTATGCGCGCGAAGGGCAGGGGCGCGACGCGTGGCGTGAGGAGCTCACGCGTGCGCTGGCGCTGCCGGTGGAGCATCTGTCGCTCTATCAGCTCACCATCGAAGCCGAGACGGCGTTCGCACGCCGCGCCGCGCGTGGCCAACTCACGCCGCCCGACGCGGACGCCGCAGCGTCGCTCTATGAAACGACGCAAGAGATCTGCGAGTCAGCGGGTTTCGCCGGCTACGAGATTTCCAACCATGCGCGCGGCGAACACGCGCGCGCACGGCACAACATGATCTATTGGTCGAGCGGCGATTGGATTGGCGTCGGCCCTGGCGCACATGGCCGCGTCACACATAATGGCGCACGGCTGGCGCTGGAGGCGCAGCGCCGCCCCGCTGACTACCTCGATGCAATTGCCGAACATGGCGTCGGCTGGATCAGCGAAACGGCGCTAAGCGGCGAAGAATCTTCGGACGAAGTGCTGCTAATGGGTTTGCGCACTGTCGATGGCGTCGATCTCGCGCGCGTCGAGGCGTTGCGCGGCCGTGCAGTAAATCCCGACGCGGTCGCTTGGCTGATCGAACAGGACCTGATCGAGCGCGCCGCCAGCCGCGTGCGGCTTACGCGGAAAGGGCGCGTGCTTGCCAACACGATCGCCGCCGAGCTGGCGAGCTCGCTGCCGCTCTCAGGGAAACGGCGCGGCGCGGCGTCGAGCACATGGGTTTCGTTTGGGCGCACTTCGATGATCGCGAGTCCGCGTTGGATTGCCCCACTCGCGCTGAAACGGAACAAACCATCGGAGCCTGCGAATCCTTCCCGATTCTCGATTGAGGTTCGGCTGAAGCCCTGCGCACCGCGGTCGCGCGACAGCAACGCCGCCAGCGCGACGGCATCGTAACCCAGGCTCGCGAGACGCGTCGGCTGATGGCCGTAGGTCGTCTGATAGCGGCCTTCAAAGTCGGTGCGCGCGCCGGGATCAGGGGAAACATACCAGCCGCCCGCCAGCGCCGGTTCACGCTGCGCGTCGCCAGCCCAAACGCTCGTGCCCATGAACCGCACGCGCGTACGGTCGACGCCTGCGTTCACAA
>CALBSY010000241.1 GCA_937967725.1 uncultured Alphaproteobacteria bacterium
TTCAATGTCTGGTTCATTATCTGGCCGAACCAGCAGAAGGCCCTCAACATCGACAACAAATATCCCGATCTGGACGCGGCGGCCAAAGCCGCGGCGGGCAAGACGGCGATGCTGTTTTCACGCACCAACACCTTCCTGTCAGCGCCGATGCTGGTGGCGATGACTGGCGCGAGCACGCTGTTCTAGGGCGGTAGTGAATAAGGGAGTACGGGAGTAGAGGCGCGCTGCGCACACTCCCGTACTGCGCTTACCTGCTCCCATATGGACGATCTCGATTCCCTCATTCGCCGCACCGACGAGGATCGCTGGCTCGCCAGCCGCTTCGCGCCAGCGGATGCGCGCGCAAAGCTCATGGCAATCTATGCCGTGAACTACGAGATTGCCCGCAGCGCCGAAGTGGTAAGCGACGCGGCGATTGGCGACATTCGATTGGCTTGGTGGCGCGAAGCGCTCGGCGAAATCCATGCGAGCCAGGCGCCGCGCGCGCATCCTGCGCTGCAGGCCTATGCCGCCGCGATGGCGGAGGCCAATTTATTGCCGCTTTGGCAGCGCCTGATCGGCGCGCGTGAAAAGGACCTTGAAGCAGCGCCGTTCGCCGCGTGGGCCGATCTTGACGTCTATCTCGACGCCACCGCAGGCGGCGTCATGCGCTTGGCGCTCGCGGCGTGCGAGACCGCGTCGAACACAGAGTGCGTAAGCGCAGCGGCGCGGGCGTGGGGTTCGGTTGGCTTGTTGCGCGCGCAAACGCATTGGCGCACGCGTGGCCGATCGTGCCTGCCGAGAGAAGGGGGATCGCTGGAGCAACTGGCGCAACGCGCCGGCGCCGCCTTGTCCGAAGCACGGTCGTGCTTTGGGCAAACACCGCCGCGCGCGTTTCCCGCACTCGGCTACCTTGCGCTTACTCAGGGCTATCTGCGCGCCCTCAAGCGCGGCCAGACCGATACGCCGTTGTTGATGCGCCAGGTCAGACTGGTGGCCGCCGCGGCAACCGGACGCCTCTAACGCTGCGCCTGGCGGCGTTCGCGTACTTCGCGTGTGGCTTCGCGCAAGCGCGCATCGAGCCGCGCCTGGTCGAAACCGGCGACCATCTCGCCATTGATGACGAACAACGGCGTCGCCGTGTTGCCCATATCGATGGCGTGGGCGCGGTTATCTTCCAGCAGGCGTGTGACCTCGGGATTATCCATCGCGCGGCGCATGCGCGTGACATCGATGCCGCTTTCGCGCGCGAGCTGATCGATGCGCTGCGAGGTGAGGTCGCCGCGGAAGTTCATCAGCGCGCGGTGAAACGCGAGATAGCGCCCCTGAGGCATCGAAGCGATCGCCGCGCGCGCCGACTCCATTGACGCTTCGCTCAGGATCGGAAATTCCTTGAACACGATGCGCACGTCATTGCGCGTGCGGGCTACGTCGTTCACCCATTCGAGCGCAGCGTGACAGAAGGTGCAACGGTAATCGAAGAACTCGACGATCACGATCGGCGCGTCTGCAGGCCCGATAGAAAAATCGCGCGTATCCGAACTGATGGTCTGCCAGCGCTGCGCGTCGGTGCGTTCGGCAAGGGCGTCGAGCGCTTCGCGGAGGACATCGGGGTTGCGCACCAGGTAGTCTCGCACGATGGCGCGAATTTCAGCCTGTTCCTGGGCGTTGAAGCTTTGCGCTGAAGCCTGCGCGGACGCGGCGAACAGGAGGAACATGAAAGCGGCGAATAGACGCGTCACGGGCGATCTCCAAGCTAGCGCCCGAACCACATGCAGACTTTTGGCGGACCGGGCAAGTTTAGCCCGGACGTCCGCCCCGTTCGCGCATCATTTCGCGCACCCGCTCGCCGGCGAAGTTCACGAGATCGGTCGCGCGTTGATACGATGGCGTATTACGCGGCAATTCGCGCCGCGCGCGTTCTGCGAAGCTGAGCGCCGCGGGAAAATTGCCGATGGCGAAATTCTGCTCGGCTGAAGCAAGTTCCGCCAGCGGTTGATTGCCTTGCAGGTTGCGCGCTTGCGCCAGTTCGCGCCACCCGAATGCGTTGTCCGGTTCACGCGCCAACGCCGCCTGCAGGAGCGACACCGCCTCATCGGCGCCGGCCCGGCCGTTGGCGGCGGTCAGCGCGCGAGCGAGGTTGATCTGCAGCAGCGGCTGGTTGGGCGCGGCTTCCAGCGAGGCGCGATGATAGGGGATAGATTGCTCAGCGCGTCCGCTCTCGAACAGGATCTGCCCCATCAGTTCTAGGAAGTAGGGGTTGTTTGGTTGCTCGGCGAGCAAGCTGTTGAGTTCGCTTTGTGAGCGTTCGAGCTCGTTGACGCGATAATACGCGACCGCGCGCGCATAGCGCGCCGGCGCGGAGGTGTCGGTCAGCGGATAGCGCGCCAGCGTCTGACCCTGGCTGCGGATGAAGCCGATCAGCTTGGCCTGCATGAACTCGAACCGGACTTGAAAATCCTCGCTGTCGGTCGCGCCATAGTGTTCGCCCGCTTCGACGCGCTGACGCAGCGACTCGACGCGGTTGGACGAATACGGGTGCGTGAGCAGATAGGGCGGCGCGCGCCGCATCATGAACTCATACGGGCGCATATTTTTATTGAAGAAATCGATCAGCCCGCGCCCAGTTTGCCCAGTGGCTTCTAAGTACTGCAGCGCCGCCTGATCCGCCGCCGACTCCTGCACTTGCGTGTGGCGCACGAAATTGCCCATGGCGATGCCTTGCGACCCGGCGATCAGCGCCGCGCCCGCATCAGGCGCGCCGCCAGCGATGGCCAGCACCCCGAGGCCGATCGCGATCAGCGCTGCTCCGAGAGACTGGTTTATGGCCTAGCGCGAGCGCACCAGGTGTCCGCCGGCGATGTGGGCGGTTTCGTGCGCGAGCACACCAATCACTTCGTTCGGATTGTCCGCGGCGAGAATGAGTCCGGTATGCACGAAAATGTTCTGTCCGCCGGCCACGAACGCGTTCACCGAGTCGTCGCCGACGATATAAATGTCGATGTCCTCAGGCCGCAGGCCCGCCGCCACCAACAATGGATCGGTGTAGACGCGCAACGTGTCTTCGATTTCGGCGTCGCGGATCAGCGACTGCGCCGCAGCCTCGCCAGCGAGCGCGACCGACAAAACCGCAGCGCTTAACACCGCCGTCGCTGCCTTGGCCCAACGCCTGATGGCCGTGCTGAGAGACGCCGTCATGCCAGCTACCGCTCCTCGCTTGTCCCGTGGCCGGTTTTGAAGCCCCGTTTTGCGGCGGGAGCAAGGCCGGCACAGCTTAGCGCTTCGTCATCCGCCTTTCTTCGCCCAGCGCGAGAGGCGCGACAGAAACTTGTCGCGCCGCTCTTGATCCGGCTCGTAATCCAGCGAGGCCGCGTCGTAGCGAGGGGGCGCTTCGTCCGCGTCGTCCGCAGCTTCCGCGTCGGCGAAAGCCGGTTCGGGCTGCGCTTCAACAGCCGGATGGACAATGATGTCGGCCACGGCTGGCGCGGGCTCTTCTAGCGCTGCTGTCGCGTCCTGGATCGCTT
>CALBSY010000242.1 GCA_937967725.1 uncultured Alphaproteobacteria bacterium
CTCATCCGCGAATTCGCGGCTGCCCGCGCCGAGCACATCGCGGCCCGGCAGAAATTTTAGGGTGCGCGGATTCGGCGTCGATTCCGTTTGGCTGAACATGGGTTTCAGGTGGGCCTTCGCGCGCGGGCGGTCAAGCGGACGGTTCGGGCTTATCCTTCGCCTGTTCCACTTCCGGAGGCTGGTGGGCTTCGTCAACCGGGAGCGCCAGCTTACGGATGTCTTCGCGCGACAGTGAACCCGGGACCACCAGCACCGGCACCGCACGCGGACCTAGACCTTGCGCTTTGCCGAGCTGTGTTACCAGCGGCCCCGGCCCACCCGGGCCGTGCGCCGAAGCCAAGACGACAAGTTTGATCGACGTGTCCTGCTCCAGCAGCTTGCGCAGCTCGGGTTTGAGATCGCCTTCGCGCAGAACCGGCTCGGCGGTGACGCCGCACTCGGCCCAGATTTCTGCGGCGAAGCGTTGCGTGAGGGACTCGGCCGCATCACGCGCTTGCCGGCGCATTTCTTCGCTGATCGAGGCCCACGGCGCCGGATCTTGCGGTTCGATCACGCGCAGCATGACGAGGCGCCAGCCGGTGTTCTTCGCTAGTTGACCGGCATAGGTCAGCGCTGCGGGAAATTCCTCGCTCTCGTCGGCGATCACCAGAACGGCGAATGGCTTATCGCTCATGCGCGGCGATGCTCGCTCAAAGCCCGCTCCGCATCAAGCACGCCAGAAGCCAACGATATCGCGCACTTCGGCCATGATCGGGGCGGCGATGGTGCGGGCGCGCTCGGCGCCATCTCTTAGGATCGCGTCAAGCGCGGCGGGATCGGCGTTGAGGCGGCGCATCTCGGCGGCGATCGGCGACAGCTTGGCCGCGAGCGTTTCCGCCAGCGCCGGCTTGAACACGCCGAAGCCTTTGCCGCCAAACTCCTTGAGCACATCGTCGGCGCTGCGCTCGGCAACCGCCGCGTAGATTCCGACGAGATTCTCGACTTCGGCCCTGCCCTTCAGTCCCAAGGCATTTTCCGGCAACGGGTTAGGATCGGTGGTCGCCTTCTTGATCTTTTGTAGGATCGCGTCAGCGTCATCGGTCATGTTGATGCGCGTCATATCCGACGGATCGGACTTTGACATCTTCTTGGTTCCATCGCGCAACGACATAACCCGGGCGCCAGGACCTTGGATCAGCGGCTCGGGCTGAGGGAAAAAGGCGGGCGCGTTGTAGTCGTTGTTGAACTTTTGCGCGATGTCGCGCGAGAGTTCGAGATGTTGCTTCTGGTCTTCGCCGACCGGCACATGTGTGGCCTTGTAGACAAGAATATCGGCGGCTTGCAGCACCGGATAGTCAAACAGCCCGACGCTCATGCGTTCGGCGTGCTTGCCAGCCTTGTCCTTGAACTGGGTCATGCGTTCGAGCCAACCCATGCGCGCCACACAATTGAACACCCAGGCCAACTCGCTGTGCTCGCGCACTGCTGATTGTACAAACACGATCGAGCGCTTTGGATCGACGCCGGCGGCGATGTAGG
This sequence comes from uncultured Alphaproteobacteria bacterium, assembly GCA_937967725.1. Lineage (GTDB taxonomy): Bacteria > Pseudomonadota > Alphaproteobacteria > Caulobacterales > Aquidulcibacteraceae > Vitreimonas. Next base: position 1,519 of record CALBSY010000242.1, read on the forward strand.
CGGCGGCGACTTCGCGCGTGCGTGCCGCCAAGGTGGCTGGGTCGGCGTCGGCGGTGATGGCGTGCAGATCGACGACGCAATAGATGCATTCGAACTGATCCTGCAGCTTCACCCACTTTTGCAGCGCACCGAGATAATTGCCGAGGTGCAGGCCGTTGGTCGGCTGCATGCCAGAGCACACGCGTTGCGGGCCCTTGTATTCGGGCGGGGCGGCGTCGGTCATTGGAAACTCCGGAACATGAGAACGGGCGCGAGCGCTCGCGCGGTAAACGGCGTCAGGTCAGACCCGCCATCGCCAGAGGTGCGTTCTCGTGTTCATCCTGTTGTCTCTTGGGGGCGAGCTTCTATCAGCCGTCCGCGCCCGGCGGCAAGCCGCCTCCCCCGTCGGTTGGGCCTCGCTCCCGCCGCAGCGCGCTGCGCACTTCGCCGAATGTCACCGAGCCAGTGAGAAAAAGCACGATGAAATAGCCGATGCCGCCGCCCAGGATCAGCGCCGCGACGGCGACTTCCTTTGAGCCGAGCTCGCCGACCAGTGGGTCGCGATTGGCGGCGGCGATCCAAAGCGCCGCGCCCAACGCCGCCGAGACGAGGGCGATGCGGGTCAGCCGCCACGTCGCCTTCGCCGAGGGCGCATAGGCGCCGCGGCGCGCTAGCGTCGCCATCATCAAACCGACATTGACCCAGGCCGCGACGCTTGTTGCGATCGCCAATCCGGGGAACCCGAGATAGCCCATCGAACGTAGCGTGAAGAACAGCGCCGCGCCGAGAGCGATGTTGATCGCCATCGAGATAATGGCGAAGCGCATCGGCGCGCGCGTATCTTCGCGCGCAAAGAACGCCGGCGCGTAAATCTTCGCCAACACAAAAGCCGGCACTCCCCAACCGTAGTGAAACAGCGCCAGCGCACAGTCGCGCGCGTTCTGCGACGTGAACTCGCCGCGGGCGAACAGACCGTCGAGCAGAAAAGCCGGCATGGCCATCATTGCCGCGGCGGCGGGCAAGGTGAACGCCATGGAGAGATTGACGGCTTCATCGAGTGCGCCGCGTGCGCCGGATGCGTCACCGGCCTGCACAAGCCGCGACAGGCGCGGCAGCATGGCGACGCCGACGGCGACGCCAATGAGGCCGAGCGGCAATTGATAAAGCCGGTCCGCGTAGTTAAGCAGCGCGATTGCGCCCACTTCGAAAGAAGCGATCGCTTGACTGACCATCACATTGATCTGCAACGCGCCGCCGGCGATCGCCGCCGGCCCCGCTAGAATCAGCAGACGGCGCACATTCGGGCTGAGCCGCGGCAATAATGGACGCGTCCGCACGCCGGAGCGGCGCGCGCCAAGCGCCACCCAAAGCGCCTGCAGCACGCCCGAAACCGTCACCGCCACCGCGGCGGCGAAAGCGGCCTGCGTTTGATCGTGGCGGAACAACCACACGCCGATCAACAGACAGATATTGAGTAGCGAAGGCGCTGCAGCGGCAGCGAAGAAGCGGCCGCGTGCATTGAGCGATCCGGCGAACAGCGTGGCGACGCTGATCGCCACGAGATAGGGCATCGTAATCTGCGTCAGCAGGGTCGCCAGACCGAATATCTCGGGATTGTCCGCATAGCCGCCGAACAACACGAGGTTGATCCACGGCATGGCAAAGATCGCCACGGCGCTCAGCAAGCTGGTCGCCAGCACCAGCACGGCAAGCGCTTCCGCGGCCAATGTGTCCGCGGCCCTCTCCCCTTGCTCGGCCAATGTCTTGGAATAGACCGGCACGAAAGCTTGACTGAACGCGCCTTCGGCAAACAGTCGCCGAAACAAATTGGGGAAACGCAGCGCGGCGAGAAATGCGTCGGCGACCGGCCCAGCGCCCAGCGCCGCAGCCAAGAGCAGATCACGCCCAAAGCCTAGCAGAGGGGAAGCGTGTGGCAGTCGGCGGATGACGGAGGTGTTGAGAGCAAAGCTCATGAGGGAGGGCGACCCAGGAAGCGCTGCGCCTGCC
>CALBSY010000243.1 GCA_937967725.1 uncultured Alphaproteobacteria bacterium
ATGTAGGTGTCGGTGCGCGGGACGTACGCTACGGGCTGGTAATAGTCGTAGTACGAGACGAAGTACTCGACCGCGTTCTCCGGGAAAAAGCCCTTGAACTCGCCGTAGAGCTGGGCGGCCAGCGTCTTGTTCGGCGCGAGGATGAGCGCGGGGCGCTGCACCTGTTCGATGACCTGCGCCATGGTGAAGGTCTTGCCGGAGCCGGTGACGCCCAGCAGCACTTGGTCCTGCTCGTTCTTCTTCAGCCCGTTGACCAGTTCGGCGATCGCCTGCGGCTGGTCGCCGGCGGGCTGGTAGTCCGAGACCAGCTTGAAGCGCTTGCCGCCCTCGAGCTTTTCCCAGCCGCGTTCGGGCCGGTGCGGCGTCCAGATGTCCACCAGCTTGTCGTGGACAAGATTGGCGGCGGGCTCGGACTTGGGCGGGCGCGGCATTTGGGAAAGGTAGGGGGCCGCCGCGACGCACGCCAGACGCGAGCCGGCGAGGCCGCACGCTCCTGGCGATAAGTCATTCGTCGCAAAAATGCCGACGCTATGTGGCGCGGCGAGCACTCCAGGGCGCCAATCGGTCACTTTTCTGCCTTTTGTCCTTAACCTTCCGTTGACCAACCGGTCGGCGTTCCGCTTCAGTGCCGACGATAAGGGGGACCGACTCCGGGGAGGGTCGGGTGCGCATGTCGCGCTGCCCCGGGGATCGACGGTGGGAAAACCATGAACTTCAAGACAAAGCTCAGCCTGCTGGGCGCCACGTTCCTGACGGCTGCCTCGTTTGGCCTAGCGACGCCCGCGATGGCGCAAGACAGCTGCCCGCCTGGCACGACCGCAGGGCCGGACGGCGTTTGCATCGACGACGAAGACGAGGGCGAAGCGATTGTCGTAACCGGATCGCGCTTGCCGCAGACTGCGTTCACTTCCGCTTCCCCGGTCGGCATCATCACGGCTGAAGAAGCAACCCTCGAAGGTCTTGCGAACACCGCTGAGATCATCCAGCAGACGCCGGCCACGGGCGGCGCCTTCCAGGTCAACACGCAGCTGACCGGCTTCGTCACCACCGGCGGACCCGGCGTTAATACGATCTCACTGCGCGGCCTTGGCGCCCAACGCACGCTGGTTCTGCTCAACGGCCGCCGCATGGGTACGGCAGGAACCCGCGGCACCACCGGCCCGATCGACCTTAACGTCCTCCCGGCTGCGCTGATCCAGCGGGTCGAAATTCTGAAGGACGGCGCCTCCTCGATTTACGGTTCGGACGCCATCGCCGGCGTTGTGAACGTGATCACACGCACGGACTTCGACGGCATCGAACTCAATGTCTTCAGCAACTTCAACGAGTTTGGCGGCGGCGAGCAGCACCGCTTCAACGCGGCTTGGGGCACGACCTGGAGCGGCGGTTATTTCAATATCGGCGCGGAGTATTTCCAACAGGAAGTGCTGCGCAACCGTGACCGGGACGATTTGGCCTGTGCGGCGGATTATCTCTTCCTGGCGGACGCCAACGGACACCCGGGTCTTCCAGCGGTGGGTGACCGCGTCGACTATCCGAACACCGACCCGGGTCAAGAGTACGGCGACGATACCTACAAGTGCCACAACCTGTTCACGCGCGTGCTGCGCACCGGGTTTGGCGACCTCATCTACGAAGATCCGGGCGTGGTGTATCCAAACGCCGCCCAGGGCAACAACTCGCCGTTCGTGGGCATGGCGCGTCAGCGCCGCGCCGGCTTCCCGCTTACCTATCCGTATGCGCACATGGACGATGAGGCGTACGGCAGAACGTCGGCGATCTCGCCGAACGAACTGACGACGATTGTCGCCAATCTCGGCTTCGACATCGGCTCGTTCGCGGAATTCTATAGCGAGTTTATGTTCAACCGCCGTGAGTCGATCCAATACGGCGCGCGGCAATTCTTCCCGAGCGTCAGCGCGGCGAACCCCGCCTCGGGCGCATTCGGATCGAACATTCCAATCATCCCGCTCGCTTCGGATCGCGATCAAGAAGTGAACTACACGCGCGTTGTCGCCGGTCTGACCGGTGACTTCGGCGATACGGGTTGGGATTGGGACGTCTATATTCAGGCGTCGCACAACGACGCGGATTACGGCACCGACATCATCTACAACGACCGGGTGGTGGCGACGACCGGCGCGTTGGCGTGCAACCAGGCCGCCATCACCATCTCGGGCGGTAATTGTGGCGACCTCGCCGCGCCGATCCCGTGGACCAGCGCGCGCATTCTCAATGGCGATTTCAACGCCAATGAAGCGGCGTTCCTATTCGAGCACGAATACGGCAACACGACGTACGATCACCGGTTGGTCGAGGCCGTGGTTACCGGTCCGTTGTTCGATCTCCCGGCTGGCACGGTCCACGTGGCCCTCGGCGCGAGCTACCGCGAAGAAGAACTGGACGACTCGCCGGGCTTCAATGAGGCCAACTTTAACCTGTGGGGTTCGACTTCGGCTGGCCGCACCGCGGGCGAGGATAGTGTTCGGGAGTATTTCGCCGAGGCGAACGTACCGCTGCTTGCCGACATGCCGCTCGTCGAGAGTCTCGAACTCTCGCTCAGCGGACGTCTCGTCGACTATGAAAGCTACGGCGAAGGCGACACCTACAAGATCGGTTTGAACTGGCAGGTGATGCCGGAATTCCGCGTCCGCGCCTCGTTCGGCACGTCATTCCGCGCGCCGGCGCTGTATGAGTTGTTCCTGGCGAACCAAACTAGCTTCGCGGGTCAGGCTAATATCGACCCGTGCATCGCATGGGAAACCAGTCTGAACACGACGCTGCAGGCGAACTGCGCAGCGGCGGGCGTGCCAATGGGCTACAACCAAACTGGCACCTCGAGCGCCACGGTCTTCGCGGGCGGCGGCGCTGGGCTTCTTGAGGCGGAGCATTCAGAGGCCGGCACCGTTGGCGTTATCTTCACTCCTGGCCGTTGGGGGCTTGAGGGGCTTTCTTTGGCGATCGACTACTTCGATATCGTTGTCGAAGACGAAATTCGCCAGTTCGGCGCCGCCAACATTCTGAACGCCTGCTACACCTCCTTGCAGGGACCGGCGTTCGGCAACACCGAGCCGTTCTGCACGCTACATGTCCGCAACAACCTTCCTGGCTGGGTGCCGCCACCCGGACCGGGCGGCATGCAGCACCAAATCGTCTCGGTGCAGAACAACTTCGTGAACGTCGCGCACCAGGGCAACCGCGGTATTGACGTCAACCTCCGCTATGAGCGCGAAATCGGACCTGGCGACTTTAATGCTGGAAGACGTGACGCAAATCTTGCTTAGCGGCCTGGTTCAGGACTTCCTGGGCACGACGTTTGGCTTCCGCGGCCCTGAAATCGTGGCGCGCGCCCAATTGCGCTACGATTGGAACGATTGGACCGCTACCTGGACCACCAACTATATCGGCGAAGGCAGCGACGACGCCCAGTTCGGCGGGGATACATTCCGCTCGACGACATATTGCACGCTGCCCGCTCCTAGTTGCGGCGGCACAGCGAGTCCGCTGGTGCGTTTCGAGCAAAGCACCGATCCGATCACCTACCATGATTTCTCGATCCGTAAGCGCTTCGAGAACGAGAATGGCGCTGACATCTCGATTATCCTCGGGATGCAGAACGTTTTCGATGAACGCCCGCCGTCACAGTCGGCCGGTCCCTTCCGCCGTGGTACGGCCGCCCTCCACGCGTACGACCTCGTCGCCCGCCGGGCGTTCACCAACGTCCGTGTGGCCTTCTAATCGCAATCGCCGCGCAAGCGACGATTACAAATTTGCGGCGGGCCGTCATCGGCCCGCCGCTTTTCTTTGCATCGGTCTCGCTTTCCTTCGTCTTGGCGGCGGCGCTAGACTCGGCAACGGGAGCTAAGGGCAGATATGCGAGGAGGCGCCATGGATGTGGGCGCGCTGGCGGACGCCGCATCGGCCGCGCTGGCCAAGGGAGAGGCGGCGCACGCCCGTGATTTGCTGGAAAGCGTCGTTGCGGCAGGCCGCGCCGATATTCGCACTTGGTTAGAATTGGCGCGCGCACGTGCGGCATTAGGGGACGAGGCGGGAGGCAAGGCCGACATTGACCAAGCCGCGGTACTGCGTCCCAACGACCTGTCGGTGCTGATTGCGCAAGGCGACTACTTCGGCCGAGCCGGTAACGAGCGGGCAGCGGCCGACCATTATAGGATGGCCCTGCGCTACATGCCCCACTATCGGGAGCTGCCGCCCCAGCTCCAAGAAGGGTTGCAGCGCGCCAAGGCCGCCGAAGAGCGGGTTGCGCGAGCGCTGGAAGAATTCGTCCGCGACAGGCTGGACGCCTCCGGCCTTGGCGCAGGCGGAGCGCCGGCGCGCTTCTCGCGCGCAGTCGATGTACTGCTCGGCAAGAAGCGTGCCTACCTGCAGGAGCCTCGGTTCTTCTACTATCCGGAGCTGGCGCCGATCCAATTTTATGAGCGCAATGCGTTGCCCTGGCTCGACGCGGTCGAGGAGGCGTTTGAAACCGTTCGCGCGGAGTTGCGCGCGGTACGAACCGGGGCCTTCTCCCCTTATGTGACGCGGACCCTCGGACGTCCGCAAAGCGGCGAAAGCGGCATGCTGAACAATCCGGATTGGAGCGCGTATTTTTTGTACAAGAACGGCGCGCAACACGACGGCGCGCAGCATTGTCCCGGCGCGATGGCCGCGCTGGCCGAGGCGCCATTGACGCGTATCCCCGGCCGTGCGCCCTCTATTCTTTTCTCAAAGCTTGCCGCCGGCGCGCACATTCCACCGCACAACGGTATGCTCAATGCGCGGCTAATCTGTCACCTGCCATTGATCGTGCCGGCCGGTTGCGAATTTCGCGTCGGCAACGACGTGCGCGCTTGGGAAGAAGGACGCGCCTGGGCGTTCGACGACACGATTGAGCATGAGGCGCGCAACCCGAGCGCCGAGGACCGCTACATTCTCATCTTTGACGTCTGGCGCCCTGAGCTCTCGGAGGCGGAGCGCGCCGGCATTGTTGCGCTGTGCGAGGCCATCGATAGTTACGCCGGCGCCCCGATGAGCTGGGACAACTGACGCTAGCTTTCGCGGCGTACGCGATGCCCGGCCCCGCCGCGTGGTGAGATTAGCCGGAACGAGCCCAATGCCGCGCGCTCGATTCGAACGGTGTCGCCGGCCCGCACATTGCGCACGCCTTGCGGCTCAACCTGAGCCCACACCTGATCGTTCTCCATGACAAAGGCATGGTAGCCGTTGGCGAGTGCGCGCACGCGCGCGACCGTCATTTCAACATTATCGAGGTCTCGGTCGCCGCCATCCATGCTGGGCAAAAGGCGTGACAGGGACGGTAGGCGGAAGCCGAACGACTCTCGCTCCAGCTCCTCAGCTTGGCCGCGGTCGACGGCGACCAACTGACCCTCGGCTTCGGCCTGACGCATGGAGCCAACGGCGCGATCGAAACACGCCAAGCGTTGAACATCATCTGCGATTTCGGCGCAGGCGTACACGTCGCTCATAGCCTGCGGCGTTGCGGCCGCCGTTTGCGCTGCCGCAGGTGACGTAGCGGCAAGGACAAAAAGCGCGGTCATTGCCAGAAATCGCATTGTGTCATCTCCCACCGCCGGTGCGCGCGCGGACGCCGCCCGTGTCCGGCGGGGCCGATATAGCCTTCCCCAGTTAGTGTGCCCAGCATTGCCTAAGCGCAGAAATTCTCCCCAGGCACGTTTCTTGTTTGTTCGCACCACCCCCAGGGAAATGTGCCCGTCAACAGCCGAAGCCCGTTTGACGCTGTCTCGGATATGTCGTTAGCGTGCCGCCCAAGGGTCGTATTGCGGCCTTGATTCGGGACGTTCGCCGTTGTGGGGACGCTCCAGGTCGTCGGGTGTCACTCGGTCGGGGCCGCTAGGGGCGGTATCGTGGGGTGAGTGAAGACGACGATTTAGGCGCCTCGGGCGCGGTGAAAAAACCAGGGGGTTCAGGTATGAATTTCAAGGACAAAGAGACGAAGCGTAAGTCGTTGCTGTCGGGCGTTTCTATTGTGGCCGCCGCTGCAGCCGCGCTCACCGGTACGCCGGCGCAAGCGCAAGACGACGAAGCGATCGTCGTTACGGGTTCGCGCATTCCGCAACCGAACCTCTACACAACCAGCCCGGTTACACAGGTGACGGGTGAGGACATCACGACTCAAGGCGTCACCCGCGTCGAGGACCTAACCAACCAGCTCCCGCAAGTGTTCGCGGCTCAAGGCTCGAACATTTCGAACGGCGCGAGCGGCACCGCTACTGTGAACCTGCGTGGTCTCGGCGCAGCGCGCACCCTGGTGCTCATCAACGGCCGCCGCATGGGCTACGGTTCGCCGAACTCCACTCCGGCCGACTTGAACCAAATTCCGGGCGCGTTGGTTGAGCGCGTCGAAGTGCTGACCGGCGGCGCGTCGGCGGTGTACGGTTCTGACGCCATCGCCGGCGTCGTGAACTTCATCATGCGCGACGACTTCGAAGGCTTCCGCGTTGATGCTCAGTACGGCTTCTATCAGCACAACAATGACGCGGACCAAGGCTTCATCCGCGAAGAAATCGCGTTCCGCGGCACGAGCAATCCGGCGCAGTTCCAGCTGCCGCCGGATGACGTTGTCGATGGGTACGGCAAGGAAATCACGGCAATCTTCGGCGCCTCGACGCCGGATGGGCGCGGCAACATCACCGCCTATCTCGGCTATCGCAACAACGACGCCGTGCTGCAGCGCGACCGTGATTATTCCGCGTGCGCGATCGGCGCCGCCACGTCGACGGCCGCGCGGCCGTATGCGCCGGCTGGCACGCCGCACTTCACGTGCGGGGGGTCGTCCACGTCGTTCCCGGGCCGTTTCACGGACTTCTCGACGTTCGACTACACGATCGATCAGACCACCGGTAATTTCATCCCGTGGAACAACGATCTGAACCAATACAATTACGGCCCGACGAACTACTACCAGCGGCCGGACGAGCGCTACACGGGCGGCGCGTTCGCGCGTTACGAAGTCAACGATTACATCGAAGCCTACGGCAGCTTCATGTTCAGCGACTATCGCTCCATTGCCCAGATCGCGCCGTCGGGAGATTTCTTCTCGACCAACACGATCAATTGCGGCAACCCGCTGCTGACGCCAGCCAATGCCGCGGCAATTGGCTGCAGCGCTGGTGAGATCGCGGCCGACAGCCCGACCACGATCTATATCGGCCGCCGCAACGTTGAAGGCGGCGGACGTCAGGACGACCTGAACTATACCTCATACCGGACTGTGCTCGGCATCCGTGGCCCGCTGACGGACAACTGGGACTACGATGTCTTCGGGCAGTATTATCGTGTGAACTTGGCGCGTTCGTACCTGAACGACTTCTCGGTCACGCGTTTGAACCGCGCGCTCGATGTGGTCGACAATGATCTGGGGCCGGGCGTTGATCCACAGTGCCGGACAAACGCGCCGAACGTGCAGCCGGTTACTGATCCCAACTGCGTGCCCTGGGACATCTTTACCCCAGGCAGCGTCACGCCGGCCGCGCTGGCTTACCTGCAAATCCCGCTGTTGCAACGGGGTGAAGCGATCCAACAAAACGTTGTGGCGTCGGTCACCGGCGACCTCGGCTTTGGTTCGCCTGCGGCGCAGTCGAATATCGCGGCGTCGTTCGGTATCGAATACCGGCGCGACACGATTAACGCGGTGGTCGATGAGAACTTCGCCACCGGCAACGCCTCCGGTCAGGGCGGCCCGACGCTGCCGCTGAGCGGCGAGTTGGACGTGTTCGAACTCTTCGGTGAAATGCGCATTCCGTTGGTCGAAGGCGCGGCGTTTGCCGATCTGCTGGCTATCGACATGGCCTACCGGTATTCGGATTACTCGTCCGGCATCAACACCGACACCTACAAGATTGGCGGCGAATGGGCGCCGACTGATGACCTTCGCTTCCGCGGCGCGTTCCAACGCGCGGTGCGGGCGGCGAACATCATCGAATTGTTCTCGTCACAGGGCTTCGGCTTGTTCGATCTACCAAACGATCCGTGTGATGACGTGAACGACGGCGGCGGCATCGACGGCAGTATTCCTGCCAGCTGCATCGGCGCCGGCGCCCACCAAGTGACGCTCGCTCAGTCGACAAGCGGGGCGCTGGACAGCCCGGCTGGTCAGTACA
>CALBSY010000244.1 GCA_937967725.1 uncultured Alphaproteobacteria bacterium
CATGTAGCCGCCGTAGGAGCCACCGTAGACCATGACCCGGTCGTCATCGAGCGTGCTCTCAGCGTCAATCCAATCCAGCAGCGCGCCAATGTCGCGCACCGAATCCTCACGCAGCGCGCCATTGTCGAGCGCGAGGAAGTCTTTGCCGTAGCCTGACGAGCCGCGCACGTTCGGGGCGATCACCGCGACGCCGAGTTCATTCACCCAGTACTGAATGGTGGAAGAGAAGCCCGGCCGGTATTGACTCTCCGGCCCGCCATGGATCGTGACAATCACCGGATGCGGTCCCGGCGTACGTGGCCGATAGATGAAGCCGGTGATTTCGCGCCCATCGAACGAATTCCATGAGATCAGTTCGGGATCCACGAACGTCGATTGCGGGATGCCGCCGGTCTCGCTCCGCGTCCAGCGCGTCAGCCGCCGCTGGCGCAAATCCCATGAATAGGCATCGCCTGGCGCAGTGGAGCTGTTGAGCGTGAAGCCGATGCGGCTGTTGTCGCGATCAAAGGTCACGCCGCCGACGATGCCCGGTGGCAATTGCGGCGCCTGCAGCGACCGGCGCGTGCGCGCGTCCATAAGCGCCAGCCGCGAACGCCCTGCTTCGTTGATCGTGTAAGCGATCGTGCGTCCATCCGGCGACAGATCGAAATTTTCCACATCCCACTCGACATCCGGCGTCAGCACTGTGCGCGCGCCGCTGGCAAGATCGAGGCGCACTAGCCGCTGGAACTGCGAGTTCTCATCCGAGGTGGTGATGATCGCGCGCCCGTCCGGCGTGAACTCGCCGCCGCCATACGCGACAGTCAGTTCCGGCGTCAGTTGGGTCACTTGCCCGGTCGCCACATCGAGCACGAACAGCCGGCTCTCGGCGATAGAAATGTAGCGCCCGAGCAAGATGCGCGCGCCGTCCGCCGAGTAATCGAGCGGATAGATTGCGCCCTCGCCTTCAAAGATGCGCCGGCGTTCGCCCGTGTTCGGGTCGGCGACATAGATGTCGTAATCGGGCTCGGCGTTCGGCACGAAAGACCAGGCCACTTGCGCGCCGTCATCGCGCCAGATGAAGCTCTGGTTGCGCGTACCGGGTTCTGTGAGTTGCGTCGCGCGGCCGCTCGCCGTGTCAAGCAGATAGCCGCCGAAATTCTCGTCACCGCCGGTATCGCGTGTGAACGATATCTGGCTCGTTTGCGGCCGCACCGACGCGCCGCCGACGCGTTCTTCGTAGAAGGTCAGTTGGGTGCGCGCACCCATCGGCTGGTCAACGCGGTGCAGCTGCACTGTATCGCCGAAGCGGGTGGCGATGACCATGCCGCCGTCGGGCAGCCAGTCGGCGAAACCCGCGCTGCGCGTATTGACGTATTGCTGCAGGCGCTCGGCAACATCTGGCGGCGTCTCCGGGACGTTCTCTACTCGGAGCGCGCCCCGTTCAATCCGTTGCGGCGCGTCCTGCGCCGAAGCCGAAACTGAAAGCGCCGCTACCGCGGCCGCCGCCAAAACCAATGCGCGCATGTTAGTCCCCGCAACATCCTGCCTAAGGCAAATGTGCTAGCGGGGCCGCGCGCGCCAGCCAAGCGCCCTGCGATCAGACGTAGCCGAGCATCGACGCAGCCAGCGCGCCCACGCCGCCGACTGCGACCAGCGCGTGAATCGCCGCCAACGTCTTGGGTGGGACCTTGCCGCGCATATGGAAGCTGACCAGGACGAAGCCGCCCAGCGCAGCGATCAGCAACAGGACCGCTGAGACGACAACGGCCTGCGGTTGCGGCGCGCCGCCGAGAAACGCCACATAAAGCAGAAGCAAGAGCCCACTGGCGGCGAACAACCCGTGCAGAACCGCCGCCTGCCACGGCGGCAAGCCGCCCCCGAACACCCTGAGCAACATGTAGATGCCGAACACCGCGGCGAGGACAAACAACGTGATCGCGTAGAGCAGCATGGCTTCCTCCCAGAAGCCCGGAGCCTGCTGCTGGGGCATATCTTTGTAAAGTTTTTTCTGTCAAAAGTATCGAGAGTGGCTCCCA
>CALBSY010000245.1 GCA_937967725.1 uncultured Alphaproteobacteria bacterium
AGAGATTGGCGTAAGCGCCGCAGGCTTGGCGCGTCTGACCCATGCCAGCGAGCGCGGAGTAAGTTCGCCTCTTCCCCGAACCTCGCGCCATTATTCTCGTCAGCGGTTGGTCGCCACGGCCACTGTGTGGCGCCGGAGACGCAGCCGCCGTCCGACTGCGATCTCAGGAGCTGTCCACGTGTCGTGCAGCTTGCCGACGGGGCGCCTGTGTGCTCGGCTACCGCCGTACGGTAAGACGGGGAGCATCATGAAAAAGCTTCTACTCGCTTGCTCAATCGCCACACTGACCTTTGCCTCCGCTTCGGCCATCGCGACCGAAGCCGCCGCCCAAGGACCCGGCGCGACCACCGACTGGACTGGTTTCTACGCTGGGGTCCATCTGGGCTACGGCTACGGAGATGGGGACGGCAGCACCGGCCTCCTGCCAAGCCCGGTCGCCTTCGGCGCTGCACCGTTCACCTCATCGATTGATTTCGATGGGTTTGCGGCTGGAGGACAAGCCGGCTTCAACTGGCAGTCGGGCAGTTTCTTGTTCGGCGTCGAAGCCGACCTCGCGTGGACCGACATTGATGGGACGGATAGGGTGACGCCTCTTTCCACCGCTGGCGGGACGCCTATTGCCGCGTGGTTTCAGGACGGAACAGCGGATGTGAACTGGTTCGGCACGCTGCGGGCCAGAGCCGGCATTTTCGCCAATCCCACCACGATGATCTATCTAACCGGCGGCGCTGCCTTCGCCGACGTCGAGTACACGACCTTCACGTCGTTCACGCCCGCGCCGATGTTCCAATACGCCGGCAGCGATAGCGAGACGGCGATGGGTTGGACGGCGGGCGGCGGCGTCGAATGGTCCATCGGGGCCGATTGGTCGATGAAGGCCGAGTACCTCTATTTCGACCTCGACGACGAAGTCAGCTACAACGCCCTGCCGCTCGCAGCGAACCCACCGTTCGAAGTGACGCAGAGGTTCGAGACAGAGGGCAGGTTCATCCGCTTCGGAGTCAATCGCCGCTTCTGAGGCGACCACGCTCAGCGCGACGCAGCCACGCTAAGCGGCCGCGCTGAGCGCCCAACGCGCGACGCCTGGATAAGGCGGCGCCCCGGTGTCGGCGAAGCCGCTCTTCGCCAGTGTGCGCGCAGCGTGTGTGTCCTCCGCATCGAGATGAGCGATGACGCGATTTGCGCCGTTGGCAAGCGCCCAAGTTGAGAGAGCGCGCACCGTATCTCCACCGAAGCCGCGGCCGCGGAATTCAGGCAACAGACCAAAAGCGAGCTCGACTTCACCATCATCGTCCGGTCGCCCAATCAGCGCGGCGATGCCGACCAGCCGCGGCGGGGCGCGTTCGCCTTCGTTGGCGAGGATGGCCCAGCCGTACCAGCCCTGACCCTCCGGATCGTGCGCGAGGTTGCGCGCGGCCCACTCGAACGCCGCGGTTTCGAATGGCGCGGGCGGCCAAACCGCCTCGTGCGTGACCGCGATAGCGTTGAAGAACGCGGTGCGGCTGCCGGCTTGCAGCGCGGCCAAATCCGTATCGAACGCCAAGAGCGCCAAGCGCCCCGCGGTCAGCACCAGCATGGCCGTCTCCCCTCGCTTGCTCAGCATTATGTGAACGCGATGCGCGCGATCACTCAAAGTGAGGATTCGGAAATATTCACAACTGGGATCGCCGCCGGATCGCGGCGCGGGCGGCTTTCATGCAGCGCCAACACGAGACCGAACGCGCTGATGGCGGGCAACAGCGCCGCCAGTGGCCAACCGGCGACAGCGAGGCCGGTCGCTCCGATCCAGCCCATGCTCACGAAGACCCGCCCGAAGTTCAGCATCAGACTGCCGCGCGAGCGGCGGCGGAAATCTTTGCGGCTGCCGGGTGTCTGATGCCAAACCGCGATCAGGCAAGTGGAGAGGATCGCCGCGGCGCCGCCAAGCAACAGCCAGAGTCCAGCCATCGGCGACACGACGATGGCCGTGCCGAGCACGGGCGGCGCCAACAACACCGCGGCGGGAAGAGCGGCGGCGAAGGCCTTGGCGTTGTCGACGCGATCGCGCGAGACAGGCGCTGAGGCAATTAAGTCGGGCGCGTCCTCAGCCGATACAGTGAGCCACGCCAGACTTGCCGCAAGCGACGTCACCAGCAGCACAAAACCAGCCGAGAAACCCGCCACCGCAATCCGGCCGATCTCCTCGTCGCCCAAGCGCGTTGCGAACACCAGGAAGAGCGGGATGAGGTAGAGCATTTGCAGCAGGATTTGCGAAAGCAACAGCGGATCGCGCGCCAGCAAGCGCCATTCCTTGCGCACCAGCGAGCGCCAAATGCCGGCGCGCATGCGCCGGCGGCGTCCATCGACACGGCGCCTGCGCGCGCCGAGGCCAGCGATGGAAGCGGCGTCGACTGCGAAGCGCGAGGCGTACCACCAAACGGCGGCAAGGTAGAGCCCAACCGCCGCGATCGCCCAAAGCGAAAACGCATCTAGCGCGCCAAAAGCGGCGCGCGCCGGCAAGGAGAGCACGTTCGCCGGATCGCCGAGCATGGGTGTCAGCCGTTCGAGTAGCGCCTGAAACATCGCGGCGCGATCGCGGTCGCCGGTGAAATTTTGCAGCTGCGTGGCGATGAAAAACGCCGCGCCAATGAACCCGGCGAGAATCTGCGCAAAAACGCGCGTGCTCTTCGGGCCGATGGTCCAGAACAACAGCCGCGCCACGATGAGGCCGAGGCCGGTGGCAAATAGCGCCAGCAGCAAGATGCTCGGCGCGAAACTCATCCAGGCCCATCCGCCGAAAAACGGCAGCCAGATAAACACCGCTCCGGTCAGTACAAGATAGAGCAAGCTCACATTGATGGCGATCGCCGCCATGCGCACGATCAGCACTCGCCACACCGGCAGCGGCGAAGCCAACAGCAGATCGATGTCACCGCGCTGGTAGAGCGCTTCTGTGATCAGCATCAGCGCTTGCGACAGCATGAACGAAAGCAGCAGCGCGAACACGCCGCCGGCGATGGCCAACGCGGTCGAGGTGGGGATGGGCTCGATGTCCGACAGGATGCGTGCGACGCAGTAGCCGCCAAACCCGAGGGCGGCGATTATCAGGCCGTAGAAGAAAAAGCGGCGCACCCAGCGGTTCTTTCCGGTCGCCTGCCACTGGCGGTAGCCGAGCCGCATTTCGTGGCTGAGCAACCAAAGCACGCCGCCGGGGCCGAGCATCACGCCGTTTCTGCCGGGATGGCGCCGACGAGTTGGAGATAGACGTCCTCTAGCGTGGCGCCGCCCCCTACCCGGCTGCGCAATTGCTCCAGCGTGCCTTCCGCCAGCAGCTTGCCGTGCTGGATGATTCCGATACGGTCGGCGAGCCGCTCGGCGACATCGAGAATGTGCGTGGTGAGGATGACAGAGCCACCGGCGCGCACGCGCCGCTGCAGCAAGTCCTTCACTTGGCGCGCCACCGCGGCGTCGAGCCCGGTCAGCGGTTCATCGAGCATGAGTAATTTCGGGTCGTGGATCAGCGCGCCGGCGAGCGCGGTTTTCTGCTTCATGCCGCGCGAGAAGCCTTCGGTGCGCTCGTTGCGATTGTCCCAAAGGCCGAGAAACTTCAGCAGCTCTTCCGCGCGTTCGTGCGCCGTGTCGGCGCCGACGCCCCACAGGCCGGCGATGAACTCGAGATACTCCCAGGCGGTGAGCTTGTCGTAGAGCGAGGGTTCGTCCGGCAGCCAGGCGAGGATCGATTTGGCCCCGCGTGGATCGGCCAGCGCGTCGATTCCGAACACGTGAATCGAACCAGCGTCGGGACGCAGCAGACCGGTGACCATGCGCAGCGTGGTGGTCTTGCCCGCGCCATTGGGGCCGAGCAGCGCATAGAGCTCGCCCGCGCGCACGTCGAAATCGAGCGCATCGACGGCGGTTTTCTCGCCGAACTTCTTAGTCAGCGCGCGGACGGCGAGCGCGTCGATCAAGCTTGCATCACCCAGCCGTCAACGCCTTTGGCGGCTTCCTTGATGGCTTCGCTCATGGTCGGGTGGGCGTGGCAGGTGCGGGCGATGTCTTCGGCGGCGGCGCCAAATTCCATCGCCACGCACACTTCGCCAATCATTTCGCCGACGCCGGCGCCGACCATGTGCACGCCGATGACGCGCTGGGTGGCGGCGTCCTCGATCACTTTCACCATGCCGTCGGTTTCGTGGTTGGTGCGCGCGCGCGAATTGGCCATGAACGGAAACTTGCCGTCCTTGTACTCGACGGTCTCCGCTTTGGGGTCGTGCTGCGCCTTGACAGCGGTGGGGTCTTGGGGGTCGGTGTAGATGTCGTTGGGAATGACGTCATAGTTCACGTGGCCCCATTGGCCGGCGATGATCTGCGCGGCGGCGATCCCCTCCTCCTCGGCCTTGTGCGCCAGCATCGTCCCGGTCGTGCAATCGCCGATGACGTAGACGCCATCGACATTGGTTTTGAAATGGCCGTCGTGCTCGATGAAGCCGCGCTTGTCGGTGGCGACGCCGACGCTGTCGAGGCCGAGTCCTTCCGTGTGCGGTTTGCGGCCGATGGCGACGAGCACGACATCGGCTTCAAGCGTGCGCGCTTGCCCGCCCTTGGCGGGCTCGATCGAGACCTGCAATCCGTCGCGGGTTTTCTCGACGCCGGCGACCTTATGACCGAGCTCGAACTTCACGCCCTGTTTCTTCAGCACTTTCTGAAACGCGGAAGCGATCTCGCTGTCTGTGCCCGGGATGATGCGATCGAGGAATTCGACGACGGTGACCTCCGCGCCCAACCGCCGCCAAACGCTGCCGAGTTCGAGCCCGATCACGCCTGCGCCGCCGACGATGAGCTTCTCTGGCACGCGCTCCAGCGCCAGCGCGCCGGTTGAAGTCACAATGCGTTCCTCGTCGATATCGACGCCCGGCAGGCCGGCCGGTTCGGAGCCCGTTGCGATGACGATGTTCTTGGTTTCGAGCGTCTGCGAACCGCCGTCGCTGAGCGCCACCTCGACACGGCCGGCGGTGGCGATGCGGCCGGCGCCTTTCACGTAGTCGACTTTGTGCTTGCGCATCAAAAACTCGACGCCCTTGGTCAACCCTTCGACCGCGTCGTCTTTCTGCTTCATCATCTGCGGAAGATCGAGCGAAAGCCCGTCGATCTTCACGCCCATGGACGGGAAGGTCTTGCGCGCGGCCTCGTAATACTCGCTGGCGTGCAAAAGCGCCTTCGACGGGATGCAGCCGACATTGAGGCAGGTGCCGCCGAGTTTGCCGCGCTTCTCGACTATGGCGGTCTTCAAGCCGAGCTGGCCGGCGCGGATGGCGCAATTGTAGCCGCCGGGGCCGCCCCCGATAATGACGAGATCGTAGCTCATTGATGCTCCGCGGGGAGAGCGCGCGGGCGCGCGCGATTTGGCGCGAACCTAGGCACGCGCGCGCGGCGGATCAATGCGCGGAAACGGGACTTAGGCGCCCTGTTTGTCCCAATAGGCGCGATCGGCGGCGTCGACGATGAAGATCAGCAGGCCGACAATAAGCACGACGCCCAGCAAGCCGACTTGGGCCTCGGTGGTTGACAAATCGGCGATCAGCGCTTGCGGTCGCGTGTAGATATTGGGGTCGATGCCGCGGACGGTCGCGACAAGATCGCCCTGCTGCGCCATGGCCCAGCGCCCGCCATAGAGCGCGAAACCAAGCAGCCAGGTCCAGAAGCCCTGCGTCCGGCGCATCAGGCGCACGGCGGATATCAGGAAGAAGACCCCGGCTCCCGCAAGCAGGCCAACATCAATCCAGGTCGCGCTGACGG
>CALBSY010000246.1 GCA_937967725.1 uncultured Alphaproteobacteria bacterium
CTGCTCACCGACGGTCTCGCCAGCTTCATGCGCCAGCAGCCGGATCGCCGCTTCAGCGTCCGCTGCGGAGAGGCGCGCGCCCGTGGGCGCGAGCCCGGCGCCGACACGGTCCACCCACACTTGCCCGTCGGCATTGATGAGCACTTCGGCGACATCGTCTTGCGTCAAGGCCGCGGCGATCGCCGGACCCAAGGCGCGTTCGAGCGCCGAGCGCCGGCGCGCCTGCGGCAGCGCGCGGTGATCCGCGCTCATGGGTGCGCCTCGGTTTCGTCGCCACGCACCGGCAGTGCGGCGGCGTGCAATTCGCCATTGGCGATCGATTGGCCGGGCTGAAGCCCACCGGCCACCATGTCGAGGAAACGTTCGAAACGCGCTTCTGCGCTCGCAGCAGCGGCGTCTTCGACGCTTTCGTCGAGCGGCGGGTTGTGTTCGAGCCAAACCCGGATGAACAGCAGCAGGGTCTCTTTGACGATCAGCTGCTCGCCAATCACCTTGTCGAAGCGCGCACCGAGACGCCGGTTGTCGCGAAGCGGGGTCTCCGCGCCCACCTCCGCTTTCGGCGTGAAATGCAGCCGCACCGCTTCGGTAATGACCGACGAATCCGAGCGATGCTCGGCCTTGGCCAGGCGCTGCACCTGCGCCTCCAAGTCCGGCGGCAGATAGACGGTGATGCCTTTGCGCGCCATGGCTCAAATCCCCTTCGAGCGCGAAGTGTTGGGGCTTTGGCTCACAGACGCAGCCGCGGCCTGAGCAGACGTTGCATCATTGGTCGGCGCGCCGTTCGGCGGCGCCAGGCGCGAGCCGTCCGGATTGCGGAAGCCCGCCAACGCCAGATCGGAAATCTTCGGCCCCGACTTGGCGAAGAGATCGCCCTTCGCCGGCGCCGCGGCGAGCTTAGGTTTGACCCTCGCTGGCGCCGGCGCCTCCAGATAGCCAAGCGGGCGCACGGCGATCCAATCGTGCGTCGTGGTAGCGTTGCCTCAGCGCCGCTCCACGCGCGCAGACGGCGCTTGAGCACGGCCTCTTCGTCGAAACGCAGTTTCTTGGCGCGGATCGGCTTTGCGCCCGAGACGAAGATCAATTGCTCATCGCGCGGCAAGCCGCGCACATCGCCGGGCAACATGAGCGGACGCCGCTCTTCGCGAAACGTGGTCGAGCCGCGCCCATAGCCGAGAATTGGTTTCGGCTTGGTCTGGCTCTCGCTTTCGCGCACTTCCCACACTTCGCCGGCCATCTCGGCGATGCGCTTAGCGGACTCGTTGTCGGCGGCGGCGAACGCGGTGACGATGTGGCAATTGTCGAGAATGACATTGTCGCGGCCATAGGCCTTGATGATGTGATTGAGGCTTTGGCACACCAGCAAAGCTTTGAGGCCATAGCCGGCCATCGCCCCCATCATGGTCTCGAAGAAATCCATCCGCCCCAGCAGCGGAAACTCATCAAGCAGCATGATCAGCCGATGCTTCTTCGGCCGGCCCGTCGCATCCTCGGTCTGGTGCTCCATCAAGGAGCGGCCGCTGAAATCGACGATGAGGCGCATGAGCGGCATCAAACGCTGCACGTCCGAAGGCGGCGGCTGCAGATAGAGTGTCACCGGCGTGTCGGCGCACATGAGATCGCCGATGCGGAAATCCGAGCTTGCCGTGTTGGCCGCCACCAGCGGATCGGCGAACATGCCGAACACGCTTTCGGCCGTCGCCTGGATGCCAGAACGCATGCGTTCCTCGGCGGCGAGAAAGCTTTCGGCCGCGTGAAGGACTTCAGGATGCACTTCGGGCTGACCTGTTGCGGAATTCTTGCGATGCAGCGTGCGGCGCATTTCTTCGCAGGTCTGCGCCAGGTTGCGGAGCTTCTCGCGTACGACGGCGAGCGTCTTGCGCTCCAGCGGCTCGGCATAGAGCACGTGCAGAATAACCGGCGCGACCAAATTGGAAGCGCTGCGCAGCCAGAAATCTTTCGCCGTGCGATCCTCATGCGCGCCGAACAGCACGTCGGTCAGGTTTTGCGCCGCGCGCACTTCATGGGCGCCGCGCGGGATCTCGAACAGCGGATTGAAGCGCACGCTGCCGGCGCGCGTCGGCGCAAACATCAAGACGTGGCCTAACGTTTCGCGGAAGCCGGCCGTGCCTGGAAAACCGTGGCGCGCATCGCCAAGCGCCAGTTCGCCTTTGACATCGATCACCAGCGCCGAGTGCGGGCTCGCCAGCAGGGTCGGCACGACCTGCCCACGGCCCTTGCCGGAGCGGGACGCGCCGATCAGCAGCTGATGTTCAGGCCCGTCATATGCGAGGATCTCGCCGTCGAGCTTGCCAAGCACGGCGCCGGACGGCGCGAACAGCGTGGCTTGCTTGGCGTCTTCAAACCCGCCCCAAGCATGGGCGCCAAACGGCTTCAGCTTGAATCGGTCGCGCAACAGTGCGGCGGCGCCCAACGCACCCAGGCTAAAGCCGAGCAGAAGGATCAGATAGGCGACGGCGAATGGCTTTGGATAGGTCTCTCCCCAGCGCTCCGCCCAGAGCATCACCGCCCACGGCGGGTAGAATTGCTCATCGCCTCGCGAGAAGAGCGGCGTCCCGAGAGCGGATTGGTGCCCGAACACGCCAGCAACGAATTGAGTGGCGATCGTGGCCGCGCAGAAGATCGCGCCCGCCCACACCAATACGCCGATGCCAACCCGAGAGCGCATGAAGCTCCTCCGGGGCGGGGCGCAGCAAAGCTTAAGCCCCTTTCAACCGAACAATGTTCGACGGCGCGCGACTGCTACCGAATATCGTTCGGCGCGCTGTACGGAACAGAGACGGTCTTCTCGAAATGTGCCGGTTTGGTTCAGGCGACGACGCGCAGACGCGGCGGACCCAAGCTTGGCGCTTTGACGCAATCGAGCGCCAGATTGAAGCGCGCAACTTCTAACGTGAACCCCGCACGCTGCGCCGCGCCCAAAAACTCGCGCCACGAGTCCACCGAACTGGCGACGACGTGGACCAGAAACGCGTTGGGTTGCGCCAAGCGTTGCGCCGATCGAACAGCCGGCGCTTCGGCGAGAAAAACTGCAAAGGCTTCCGAACTCCCTGATACGATACTGAGTTCGGCCCATGCGTCGAAGCTCGCGCCGAGCAGGCGCCAATTGAGCATCGCGCGATAGGCTTCAATCACCCCGCCTGACTCCAGCTTGCGCAAGCGCGCGTGGCAGGCCGACGCCGATAGTCCCACGTTCATCGCCAAACGCTTGTTGCTCATGCGCCCTTCACGTTGCAGCAGGCGCAACAGCGCCCAGTCCGTCTCGTCCAACTCCACGCGAAGCGCCCCCGAATCAACGCCCAACCGGCGGCGCCATCTTGCAATCTCTG
>CALBSY010000247.1 GCA_937967725.1 uncultured Alphaproteobacteria bacterium
AGAGACCTGAAGCCCCGGCAAGCGCGTTGATGCGCTGAGACAGCCCTTGCACGCTGGTATCTGAAGCGGCGCTTTGCGCCGCCTCGACATTGGCCCGCGCTTCTATTGCGGCGATGTCGCCGACGATCTCGGCGCGCGCTTCGTTAGCGGCGGCTACGGCGCTGGAGGCCTGGCTGTCGAGCGCGGCGATGTTGCGCTCGATCTCCATCAGCTCGCCGCGCGGCTCGGCGCTCTCCGCTTCGATCTGCGCGATCTGCGCATCGACCTCAGCCAGCCGCTCAAACGAGACAAGGCCGTTGGTGGACGGCGCGATCTGCTGCACGCCGAATTGGAAGTCGCGGGACGAAAAGACGAGTGCGCCCAACGTGAGCACGCTGACCATGGCAGCCGCCAGCACCACGCCCACGGCAAATTTATAGAACGTCATCTCAGACCACCCCCTCTGGCTGTCCGAGCGCGCGCCGCTGTCCCCGCACGCTCGTTTTCTTGTTTAGCGCAAACCCCGCCGCCCGGGATGCGGATTCTAACCATCCCCGGCCGCCTGGACCTCGGCGCCGCCCGCTCGCCGCCATCTGTGAATATTTTCTAGTTCGTTCATTTTTCTCTTGTCAGCGGTCACCGTTCCGGGCATTGTGGTCGGGCGCTCCTCCCCAAAGCAGCGCGACCAGCCTCAGGAGTTTCTGCATGTCGTTTGTCCGTTCTGTTCTCGTCGCTGCCGTGGCTTCAGCCGCCTTCGCAGGCGCCGCCTATGCGCGCGACGCGGTATTCACTTTGAAGCTTGAAGCGCCGGTCTCGGAGCCCACCCGGGTCATCGCTCAAAATGCGATCTGGGACTGCACCGGAGACACCTGCATTGCCCGCGTCAATCACGCCGCGTCCGTGCGCGCGTGCCGCCAGTTCATCCGCCAAGCCGGCGATGTTCGCATCGTCTCTTACGGGCCCGAAGGCGGTGAATTGAGCGCCGACGAAATCGCGCGCTGCAACCGCGACGCCGCGCCGACGCAGCAAGCGCAAAACTGAGAAAATCCGCACTAAGCAAGGCCGCTGGCGCATTTGCGCCGGCGGTCAAAGCTGCGTGCGCCCGCGCAAATCCTCACGCCACGGGTGCCCGGCGCACGGCGTTAGCGTGAGCACGGAGTCGACGGGATCCTCGGCGATGCGCAGCCGCGCCGCGCCGGTGATGCCGTCAATCAGATTGTGCGACACGGGCGCCAGCGTGTGCCCCTCGCGCGCCAGCACGACGACGCCGTGCGCGCCGGCGCTGCGGGCGCCGCCGGGCATGTGCGGCAGCTCATAGGTGATGCGGACCCTGAATTCGCGTCCGACCTCCTCGACCGCATAACGCGGATGCACGAACAGCGTCTCGCGCTCGTCCGCGTACACCGCCTCGATCGCTTCGGCGCCGAAGCGGACGCCGACGCCGGCCGCGCAGGCCGCCTGCCCAGCGCTCCACAGGCCGTTGAGTTCGGCAGGCGGCGGCGCCGCGCCGCAGGCTGCTGCGACGGAAAGGCCAAGCCAGGCGATAAATCGACGCGCACGCGCCATGGATTCGGGCTACGCCGCACCGGTTGACGAGGTCTGAACGGGCTGCGCTCTGGTCAAAATCTCGCCCGCGCCCCATGTGACAGACGGCCCGGCCCTTGATGCTCACCCCCGTTCCTCCTCCCGCGCAGACCGGCCTCACGGCCTCGGCGTTGCTCGACGATCTGGTCGAAGCGTTCCCGGGCGAAAAGGTGAGCGTCGGCGAACTAATCGACCGGCTGGACTCGCGCGCGCACGGGGTGCTGCTGCTGGTGCTGGCGCTGCCGATGTGCATTCCCAACGTGCCGGGCATCTCGACGATTTTCGGCGTGCTGATGATGGCGCCGGCGCTGCAGCTGGTGCTCGGTTCGCGCCGGTTATGGGTGCCCTCGCGCGTGCGCCGATGGGAAGTGGATTGCGCAGCGCTGCGCCGCACATTGCGGGTGGCGACGCCGACGCTGAAACGCATTGAATACCTGATCAAGCCGCGCTGGTCGCGCCTCACCCGATTTCCGGTGACGATCCTGATCGGGCTGCAAACGCTGCTGATGGCGTTCATCCTCATTCTGCCGATCCCGTTCGCGAATTGGCCGCCGGGCATGACCGTGGCGATGACGTCGCTAGCGTTATTGCAGCGCGACGGACTGCTGATGCTGCTCACCATTCCCGCCGCGATTGCGTCAGTGGCCTCGGTTTATCTCGGCACGCGGGTCGGGCTTGCGGTGATCAACAACATTATCGAGTGGGTTCAGAACCTGCTGCAGAGCCTCGGCAGCTAGCCCGCCTTGCGCGGCGCGTGCGCCCACGCCACTGCGACTAGGCCGATCAACAGCAACACCGAATATTCCATGCCGTTGCGCCCAGCTCCGACCACGAACCAACCGGACGGGTAATGCACCAACAGCGCGCCGAGCGCGATAATGACGATGTGCCCGAGACACGCGAGCGTCACGAAGCGTCGCGCGACGATGAAGAGCGGCGCGATCAGTTCGTACACCGTGACCGCAATGGCCCAGTAATAGCCTTGCGGAAAACCGATGGATCTGAGCCATTCGCCGAAGCCGGTGACGTAAGGATCCCAATGCGCTGCGCGGAAGGCGCCATGGATGAAGATCAGCACAGCCACGCCAATGCGTAGCAACGACAGCGAAAGCTCCAATCGATCTGCGTGCGCACGCGGGCCTAGCAACATGAGCGTCCCCTCGCTGAAACGAAGGCCGCGTGTGTGCGCGACGGCAATCCCTTTTCGACGAAGCGCTAGCAGGAACGGCGGATGAGCCAGCCGAGCTGCGAGCCATCGCGCGCCATCGCCGGCTCGACGCTCCGGCATTCGGCGGCGCGCGGCTGGGCGCCGCCGCGCTGAAACTCGGGGTCGCCCTCGCCGGCGCGGCGATCGAGATCGGACACGGGATCATAAACGGCGACGTTCGCGCCACCCGCGTCGGCGATACATTCGCGGCGCGAGCCATCCGACTCGCGGATGCGCACGCTCGCCTGGCCCTCATCCAGCGAAGTTGCGAACGTCACCCGCGCCGGATGCGACGACACGCGCTGCAGACAAGCGTCGATGGCCGGCATCAGTTCAGGCAGCACTGAGGCCCAGGTCGGACGCGCGCCTTCGTCGATGCCGCGCCGCGCGCAGCCTTGGTAGGACACGCCCTCGAAAATCACGTGCGCGACATAATTCAGTTCGAGTCCGCTTGTGGTGCACGGCTGCTGCATGATGGTGATGGTCAGCGGGCCGGCTACAACGCGCATGCCGCGTTCGCGGTAATCGCGCTCGCCGGTCAGCGCGCCGTCCTCGCCCAGGCCCGGCCGCGAGAGCTGCGCATAATCGTCCAGCAAACGCAGCTCCCAGGCGCCCTCCTGCGAGCCGAGCGCATCGATGCCGCCGGAGGCCTGGAATTCGCCCTCGTAGAGCGCGCGCTGCTCGGCGTTGGCCGTCCCGCCTAACGCGGCCAATTGTTCGGCGGCGATGGCGGCTTCGCGTTCGGCGTTGCTTGGCGGCGCGGGCGCATCCGGAGGCGCCTTGGCGTCACGCTGGCATGCAGCGAGGCTAAGCGCGCCCGCCAACACGAGCGCGCAGCTCAGTCTCACGCCCAGGGTCCGCATCGGACATCCCCCGTCTGGCTGGCGCCAATCGCGCGCCATCGCCCTCGCGAGCGGATAGTATAGACGCATGCAGCGTGATTCCGGCGCCCCACTTTTCGAGTTTTTCGCTGGCGGGGGGCTGGCGCGACTGGGCCTTGAGCCGGACTTCCGCTGCGTTTTCGCCAACGATATCGATCCGGCAAAGACCACCACGTACCGCCGCGCCTTTGGCGGCGAAGACATCCGCGACGGCGATATCTGGAAGCTTTCGCCAGCCGATTTGCCGGGGCAAGCGGCCTTGGCGTGGGCCTCGTTTCCCTGCCAGGACCTGTCCCTCGCTGGGGCCCGCCGCGGCTTGGCAGCGCCGCGCTCCGGCGCCTTCTGGGGTTTTCACAGACTGATAGAGAAGCTCAACGCAGAAGGGCGCGCGCCGGAGGTGCTGACGCTCGAAAATGTCTGCGGCCTGCTTAGCTCGCACGGCGGCGCGGACTTTTCCGCTCTTGTCCATGCGCTCGACGATCTCGGCTATCGCGTCGGCGCGCTGGAAATCGACGCCGCGCTGTTCACGCCGCAATCGCGTCCGCGCCTGTTCATCGTCGCGTCGCGCCGCGCGCCTGCACCTCTAATCGCAAGCGGACCGAGTGAACCGTTCCATTCGCAAGCGTTGCGCAACGTGGTCGCGCGGATGCCGGATGGCCTGCGTAAACGTTTCGTTTGGTGGCGGCTCGATACGCCGCCTGTGCGCAACACGCGCCTGGCCGATCTGCTGGAAGACGACGCGCATGTGGCGTGGAACACGCCGGAGCAAACGCAGCGCCTTGTCGGCCAAATGAGCGCGCTGCAGCGCGCGCGGTTGGATGCGTTGCGCGAGGGCGGCCGCCGCGAGGTTGGCGCTGTGTTCAGGCGCATCCGAGTCGAGCACGGTCAACGCGTGCAACGCGCCGAGGCGCGGTTCGACGGGGT
>CALBSY010000248.1 GCA_937967725.1 uncultured Alphaproteobacteria bacterium
GGCGCGGCGCGGCCATAGCCAAGATTCATTGAATCCGCATGCCATCCCCTCCTCGATCAGAGGCGAAATAGGGGCAGGATTGCCGTTTCAGCGCAAGCGGGTAGTCCGCGGCCGGCACTTTCGCGTATCAGGGCCCGGATGACAGACCAGACTCAGACCACGACCCGCCGCCAGCCCGGCGCCAGCCAGCTCCTAATCGATCTCGGTCCGATCGCGGTTTTCGTGGTAGCGTTCAACGTGCTGCAGCGGATCGAGGCCACGGCGGACAACGCCGTTTACCTCGCCACCGGCATCTTCATCGTCACGACACTGGCCGCAATCGGCTATTGCCGACTGAAACAAGGCCGCATCCCGCCTGTGTTGCTGGTAACCGGCGTGCTCGTCACCGCCTTCGGCGGCCTCACGCTCCTGCTGCACGACGAGAACTACATCAAGATCAAGCCGACGTTCGTCTATCTGTTCTACACCGTCGCTATCGTCGTTTCGGTGCTGATCAAGCAGAACGTTTGGCGCCTGCTGTTCCGGCACGTGTTCACCTTGCCTGATCGCATCTGGAACATCCTCGCTTTGCGCTGGGCCGCGCTCTTTCTCTTTCTGTCCGCCCTGAACGAGTACGTGCGCCTGACTCAGTCGACCGAGTTCTGGGTGAACTCGCGCTTGCTTATCTTCACGCCCCTCGTCGTCGGGTTTGCACTGCTGAACACGCCGTTCGTGTTGAAGCACAATCAAGACGAAGACGAGCAAGCGCCTACGCCGACGGCGCCCAACGCCTGATTTGCTCCGATTTCGGGCTGATTTTCGCCTTTCTGGAGAACCAAGCTCGAACACATGATTGATCACGCCATCTTGGGCGCTAAGGTCCGCCGCGTTTTGGGGGCGAACCATGGCTCGGTCGATGACGGACCATCCTGAGTTCGGGCCATACCGGCTCGCGCACTCCGCGAGCCATTTGTTACACCGCGCCGAGCAGCTCGCGGCTGAACGCTTCGCGCAACTTGTCAAGGACACCATCACGCTCCGCCAGTTCGCGGTGCTTGCCGCGGTGGCGGAGGCGCCGGGGCTGAGTCAGATCGACCTGGTGCGGGCCACCGGCATCGACCGCTCAACCCTGGCCGACATGATGAACCGCATGGAGAAGCGCGGCTGGGTCGAGCGCGAGACCTCAAAGGCCGATGCGCGCGCCCGCGCAGTCACGCTCACACGCCCAGGGGCGCAGATGCTCCATCAATGCGCGCAGCACGCCCGCGCCGCTGACGCAGCCATCCTCGATCTGCTGCCCAAAACCAAGGCGCGCTCTTTCCTCG
This sequence comes from uncultured Alphaproteobacteria bacterium, assembly GCA_937967725.1. Taxonomy (GTDB): domain Bacteria; phylum Pseudomonadota; class Alphaproteobacteria; order Caulobacterales; family Aquidulcibacteraceae; genus Vitreimonas. The sequence goes on from CALBSY010000248.1 coordinate 1,305, forward strand.
CCATTCTCACTAAGATCAACAAACTCGCGGACGAGGCTGCGGAAAAGGCCGACCGAGCAGCGCGCCGGCAGGCCAAGCGCGAAGCGCGTCAGAAGCAACGCGCCAAGGCGCGAGAGCAAAAAGCCGAACGCAAAGAAACGCAAAAACCCAAGCGCAACGGGACGCGTAAGCCGCGCCGCTAGCGCGCCGCCTGCAGCGCCGGCAGAATTTCCTCTTCCACCGCTTCGGGCGTTAGCGGCCCGCGATAGACTGCGCGGATCGTTCCATCGGCGCCGATCACAAACGTTTCCGGCGCCCCTGTGATGCCCAGTTCCAAACCGAAACGTCCGTCCCGGTCGACGCCGACCGCGGAGAACGGATCTCCAAGCTCTACGAGAAACGCTGTCGTCGCTTCCGGACGATCCTTGTAGGCCACGCCAACAATGTCGACGCCACCAGCCTGCAGCGCCATCAATTGCGGATGCTCGGCGCGGCACGGGGTACACCACGACGCGAAGACGTTGATGAGATAAGCGCGGCCTGCGCGCGCATCACCGCTCACCGCATCGCCGCCGTCGAGCGATGGCAGCGCGTATTCGGGCGCGGGCCGGCCGATACGGCCTTCCGAAAACGTCTCGCGCGTCTGCTCGCGCGTCAGCAGAAACACCGACACTCCAATAAGCGTCAACAACGCAACAATCGGGATGAAGGCGAGCCAGCGATTCATGTGCCGCGTGCGCTCCGCCGCTCATCCATCGCGCGCGCCTGCCGCGACCAGTGCGAGAGCCGCGTCGCCACAGCAACGGCGAGCACCGCCAGCGCGCCGATCGCCACAGCATACGCGGCAAGAACGTAAGGCCAGCCGCCGTCGATCATGCGTCCGCTCCGCGCAACCGCGCGGCCTCGACGCGCCGTCGATAAATTGAAGCGCGCATGTTCGCCATGGTGAGTCCGGCAAAAAACATGAGATATGCGCCCGCCATCGTGAACAGCGGCCCGAGCATCGAAGGGTGAATTGACGGCCCCTGCGCGCGCAGGATGCCCGCCGGCTGGTGCAGCGTCGACCACCAGTCCACCGAGAAAGGCAGGAGGGGCCGCGTGGTCCCCACGCACACA
>CALBSY010000249.1 GCA_937967725.1 uncultured Alphaproteobacteria bacterium
ACCGCCGCTTCGATCTTCTCTCCGCGCGCATTCGCTACGAGCGCCACGATCGCCAATATCGCGACCGTGGTTGGCAGTCGATCAACCAGCGGCAGCGCAACATCGATGCGCGCATCGACGCCGGACTTCGCAGCGGACAGCTTTCGCGCCGTGAAGCATATGTGTTACGCGCGGAGTTTAATGATCTCGCTCGTCTCGAAGCGCGGTATCGCCGCGGTGGATTGACCGCGTGGGAACGCAACGATCTCGACCGTCGTTTCGACCGTCTCAGCTATCGCGTCATGGCTGAGCGGCGTGACCGCGATAACCGCCGCGGCTGATCCCTCCCCCCGCAGCCGCGCGGAAAAGGAGCCGCCGATGCCTAGCGCATCGGCGGCTTCGCCTTATCCGCGCCGCGTTTACGCGTCAGTTGCGCCGATCCATGGGACAGCGCACTACGTAGCTGCGCCAAATGAACGGCGCGCCTCCGCGCGACGCCCGCGGGATCGACGCCAAGTTCACCGAGGTGCGCGGCGAGCGACGCACTTGGTGGGGCAAACTGAAGCTTGCCTTTATTACGCTATTCTGGGCGGTCGTGATTGGGTTCTTGATTCCGCCGGCGTGGATCGTCGTGCAGCGCGTGAGCGAGATGCTAGCGGCGGGCTAGGCGCTCAATCGTGCTAACTCTTCTTCGCTGATCTCTTCGTTTGAATAGATATCCTGCACGTCGTCGAGATCGTCGAGCTGCTCGAACAGTTTCATTAGCGTTTCCGCCGCTTCGCCCTCGACGGGGATGGCGATATCGGTGCGCCAGACGAATTTGGCCGCCGTAGGATCGCCGAACTTCGCCGCCAGCGCAGCGCTGGCGTCGCCGAGCGCCTGCATTTCGCTGGTGACCAGGCGTTCCGCGCCTTCTGTCGTGCAATCGTCGCAACCAGCTTCGATCGCCGCCTCCAGCATAGCGTCCTCGCTGGCGATAGAGACTGGATAACGGATTTCGCCGACCCGCTTCCAGGCAAAGGACACAGAATTGGTTTCGCCAAGATTGCCGCCATTCTTGGCGAACGCGGCGCGTACATCGCCAGCCGTGCGGTTGCGGTTGTCGCTCAGACATTCGACGATGACGCCGACGCCAGCGGGACCGAAGCCCTCGTAGCGAATCTCCTCCAGATTCTCACCGCCCGAACCCGAACCGCGATCGACCGCGCGTTGGATGTTGTCCTTCGGCATCGATTGCGCACGCGCCGCGGCGATGGCGCGGTATAGGCGTGGATTAGCGGCGGGGTCGGCGCCGCCAAGTTTCACCGCCGCCTGAATCTCGCGCGCAAGCTTCGTGAATTGCTGAGCGCGCTTTTTGTCCTGCGCGCCCTTGCGGTGCTGGATGTTCGCGAATTTCGAATGGCCGGCCATGGGGGCGCCTTCTAGCGGGGCTTGGAGACAGGCTCAAGCTACTCCGCCCTCGGCGGCGGCGTTTGCGCCGCAGCTTCCCGCAGCGGCACGAGGATTTCCATCGCCGTATCGATGCGCTGAAACAGATCGCTGGCGTCGCCCGTGACGCAGCCGGCGTCCCATTGCGTGCGCTGATCCTGCCGCCCTTCTTGCGACGACCAGATGATGTATCCGTATGGTCCGTCGGTGATGACGCGATTGCAGTGGAAGTCGCGTTCCTCGTAGGAGCGGAAGATATCGCGTATGCGATCAAAGGTCTCCGCGGATACGTCGAATGCAATCGTTCGCTGCGGATCGACGTAGCGACCCTCGCCGCCACGCGGAATGGTCCAGGTGGTAGTGGGATTGCCCCAATACATATTCTGCAAGGTGATGATCGTCGGGTCAGGAATGGCGGGCGCGACATAGCGGGCGTGCCCCCACTCTTCCATCAATCGCCAGGCGCGGTCGGCGTTGCGCGCCAACGGGCGTTGGCCATCCGCATAGCAGATGGTGTGCATATCGACGCGGCGTTCTTCGCCGCCGCGGCGAAAAATGATGTAGCCCGGCGCCGAATGCTCCGATGGTTCGCTGCAGGGTAAACCGTTGGCGCGCAATGGCTCCAGCAGTTCGGAGATTTGGCGGAAGTCCTCGGGGCTGGCATGGAAGTCGTAGCGCGGGTGTGCGCCGCCGCTGCTCATCAGATGCGCTGGACCAGCGCCGCTGATCGCATACTCCATGACGCCGGGAAGATAGACGACATGGATTTCCTCAACGGCCTCGTCACGAGCCGGAGCGCTTGCACAGGCGGCGACAAGCGCCACCGCAACCACCATCAAAATGCGCAAAACCTTCGTCCCCCAATGGTCGTCCCGACACTCTCATAGCGTGGGGTAGCGAGCTTGTGGCGCTAATCGGATACAGCCGGGTCAGGTGCGCCCGCGCAGACCCTCTACTCGGCAGCGGATCGCTTCGTTTGGCGTGATCACCCAGTCGAGATGGGCGTCATGCGCCCCAGCGGGGACTTCCTCCATCTCTTGTTCGGCGTAGGCCAAGCCGGCGGCGACGCAACCATGCGAGCGATAGAGCGAGATAATGCGGTCGTAATGGCCGCCACCTTGCCCAAGCCGGCGGCCTGAGCGGTCGAACGCCAACAAAGGCGCGAGCAGGAGCCGCGGCGCCAGGTCGGCTCCGTCGGGCGGCGGCGCCGGCACACCGAACGCGTCGGCAGTGAGCGCTTCTCCGCCGCGCCAAGCGAGAAACCGCGCCGGACCCTTGCGCGATTCCATACGCGGCAACGCGATGGTGCGGCCGGCTTTGGCGAGCGCAGCGAGCAAGGGGCGATCGGCAATCTCGCCGCCGACCGGCCAATAGCCGGCGACCGGCGACAATTTCGCCAGTTCGAGCGGAAAGTTTTCGATGATCCTGAGCGCGGCGTCGCCCGGCTCGACTGCCGCCCTTTCGGCGCGCATGAGCATGCGCGCGTCGGCCTTGGCGGTTTCGAGGGCTTGATCAGCAGCCATGGAGAAACGGTTGGGCGGAACCACATGCGCCGTAAGCGATACCCATCCTCTCGAACCCTAGCACGCTAGGTGGGCGCCAGGTGCCTAAGACCACGGTCGAAGACAGAGCCAGCTCCCGAGAGAGATGATACGGTCCCAGGGATGCAAGCAACTCACGCACGCCGCAGAAACCGCCCGCGGCGAATCTAGGCGCCGGTTGCGCTTTGCTCAAGCGGCGCCTTGCGCGACACGCAGTGCGCCCAGCCGCCCGCGCTCGGCGTTCACCGCTTCCGGTTCCGCAGCCAGCTTGGCTTCAACCAAGAGATCGGTGAGCCGCTCAATCTCGCCGCGGGCGCGAACGAGCGCCGCCCCCGTGGCTTGCGCTTCATCGAGCAGCGCGAGCGCGCTCAGGACAAGCCGGCGCATGGCGTCCGGATCGCCGCCAAAACCAGCCAACCGCGCGTCCAACGCGCGCGCCAAATCCCGCAGGCGGCGCTCTTCTTGCTCAGAACATTCGACTGAAAACGCTCGGCCGAGAACTTCGAGGGTGGTTTGCATCAGAGCATGACCTCCTTGGCGGCGGCGTCGAAAGCACGGATCGGATCGGCCAGCGCGCGGGCCACGGCATCCGGGTCGGCGCCCAACTCCAGCGCGTCGAGCTTCGCTTCAATAGCGTCGAGCGCGCGCGCCAGGCGCCAAGCCTGGTCCCCTGCGTCGCGGGAGGGAGAATCGCTCGCCATTGCGACGAATTGTTACGCCTGACAGCGATTCGGTGAAGGGCTGAGTTGCGGTTCCGGGCGTGGACGCAAGGGGCCTTTGCAGCTAATCCCAAGCTACCAGTTCAGATGCATATTTCAGGAGCACGGGCATGAGCGTGAAGGTGGCCATCAACGGGTTCGGGCGGATCGGGCGCAACGTCCTGCGCGCCATCGTCGAGGCCGGGCGCACCGACATAGAAGTGGTGGCGATCAACGATCTCGGACCGGTCGAGACCAACGCCCACCTGCTCCGCTACGACAGCGTGCACGGCCGTTTCCCCGGCGAAGTGAAAACCGGAGAGGATTGGATCGACGCCGGCACGGGTAAGATCAAGGTTACGGCGATCAAGAACCCGGCCGAGCTGCCGCACCGCAATCTGGGCGTCGACATCGCGCTGGAATGCACGGGCATCTTCACCGCGCGTGACAAAGCGGCCGCCCACCTCGAAGGCGGCGCCAAGCGCGTGATCGTTTCGGCGCCGGCGGACGGCGCTGACTTTACTGTTGTGTACGGGGTGAACCATCAGGGGCTGACGAAAGATCACGTCGTCATCTCGAACGCCTCGTGCACCACGAACTGTCTCGCGCCGGTGGTGAAAGTTATTCATGACGCGATCGGCATCGATCACGGCATGATGACGACGATCCATTCCTACACCGGCGATCAGCCTACGCTCGACACACTGCACAAGGATATCTATCGCGCCCGCGCCGCGGCGCTGAACATGATCCCAACTTCAACGGGCGCCGCAAAAGCGATCGGCCTGGTGATCCCGGACCTGAAGGGCAAGCTCGACGGCATCTCGATCCGCGTGCCGACGCCGAACGTCTCGGTCGTCGATTTCAAGTTCGTGGGGAAGAAGGCGACGTCCAAGGAAGAGATCAACGCTGCGATCAAAGCCGCAGCGGAAGGCCCGCTCAAAGGCGTGCTCGCCTTCACCGACGCCAAGAACGTGTCGATGGATTTCAACCATGATCCGCATTCGTCGATCTTCCACAACGATCAGACCAAGGTGATGGAAGGCAAGTTCTGCTCGGTGCTTTCTTGGTACGACAACGAGTGGGGCTTCTCGAACCGCATGGCCGACACGGCCGTGGCGCTGGCGAAACTGATCTGACGCTTCATCCCCTCTCCCCCACGAGGGGGAGAGGGATAGGGTGAGGGGGTGCGCATGGACTGGGCGCTGCTTTCGCTTTTTGGCGCGCTCGCGCTTTTTTGGTTCAGCACGCGGCAATTTCAGACTTGGATGCGACTCGCGATTTGGCTCGGCGGGATTGCGTTATTGAGCTGGACCGCGTTCGGCATCGCACCGAAGGACCGGTTCAGCATCGTTGGAGCGTTCGAAGGCGCGCTTCGGCACGGTCAAGAGGCGCCGCTCATACAGTCTCTGGCGTCTAATGCCGGGACGGTCGCTCCTTTCATTGCTCAGCTGTTGGATTTTCTCGTCATTGGAGCCTGCGTGCTGGCGGCCTTAGCCTTGTTGACCCTCACTCCTGGCGAAAAACTAGAGCGCGCGGTTCGGCCGATCATTCTGGCCGCCCTGGGCTTCCTATCGGGGAGTGTTGCCGCACTCGGCCTGGTTGCCATCGGCTTCGGTGGGTACATCAAACCCCGTTCCTATTTTGCCGATGCATCTATGATTGAGGTCATCGATGGCGACTCCATTCGAATTGGCGAGTACCTCCTGCGTCTTGATGGCGCGGATGCTCCCGAACACAATCAGACCTGCCGGGGCTTGGAAGGGGTCTGCGGCGACGCCGCCCGCTCGCACCTAGCGGCCCTACTCCGGCAAGGTGTGGCTCGATGCCAACAAACGCTAACGGAACAGCATGAGCATCCGCGCGACACGTTTGGGCGTCCACTTGTCGAGTGTTGGATATCAGCCACGAACGGCGAGGCATTCGACCTTGCGGAGCGCATGATTGGTGACGGCTACGCCGTGGCATCGGGCGCCACTGGCCGTCGTTACCGCGACGCCGAAGGGCTGGCGCGGGCCGAACGTCGCGGTCTGATGGGAGGCTGTTCGGTTACTCCGGAGGTCTGGCGATCGCGAGATCGCACTGTGCGCCACGCTTTTGAGAACGGAGAAGCTATCGACCCAGAGCATACGATGGGTCATTGCGACGCGCCACACGCCTCGCCATGACACATAACCGCCCCCTCACCCTGCCCTCCCCCTCTCCCGGGGGAGAGGGTACCCGGAGAGCATGATGCGCCTGCCCACGTTCACGCGCAGCGCTCAGGCGCAGG
>CALBSY010000250.1 GCA_937967725.1 uncultured Alphaproteobacteria bacterium
GCGCCGGTTCTGCGTCCCGCGCCGGGTTTCCACGCCGTCCACATCAACCGCCACCACCCGCGCACCGAGGTGGCATAGGATCACGAAGCCGCCGCCATAGGGCGCAATGGCGGTCGGCCCGCAGCCGCGCTGCTCAAAGAACGTGCGGCGTTCGCCGCGCTCGTAAACGCTAACTCGGTCAGCGCCCATCTCCGCATAGAAGAGCCGCTCGCCGTCCCACAGCGGCCCCTCCGGGTACGACGCACGCAACGTCGTTGTCTGCGCCGAAGCCGTGCAAGCCACACTCAGCGCCGCCGCGACGAGAAAACTAACCCGCATCCGCCTTCGCCCGCATGCGCAACGCGATCAAGCCGATCCCGCACGCGATCACGACGGCGGAAAATGCAAACATGATGTCGCGGCTGCCGAGAAAGCGCATCAGATAGAGTGGTGCGCCCAACGTGCCCACGACGTTGCCGATCGTGGTGATCGAATACACCATCCCCGCCACGCGCCCGCCGTGCTGCGTATCCGCCAGCAACAAGCGCACCGCGTACGGCGAGAAGAAGCTCAAAAGCGTGAGCGGCGCGAACAGCAGCACGACCGATGCAGCCAGCACCGCCGCCGGATCGTAGCCGACGTTCTGCAGCATCCAATCCAGCATCGGCGTGGCGAAGAAGGGCGTCGCAACCAGATACGCGCCCGACGCTAGCACGACGAAGCCGAGTACTTCCGAACGCGGCGCCCGGTCCGCTACAGTGCCGCCGATATAATAGCCCGCCATCAGCGCCAGCATAACGGTGGCGATCATGCAGGCCCAAGTTTCGATCGCGCTGCCGAAATAGGGCGTCATCATGCGGATGCCCGCCATTTCGACGCCCATCAGCGCCGCGCCCAGCAGGAAGCCGATGAAAAGTATCGCCGCTTGTTTCACGCGCCCCCGCCCCTTCGTCCTAGCCGCGGTCCGCGCGGCAGCGCCGGTCGCGGTCGTAATAGCCGACCGGCGCGAAATCGTCGGTGAAGGCCTGCGCGCCGCCTGTGCTTACGTTGGCGCGGCGTTCGCCCAACATGTCCGCAATCGGATAGCGTAAATCATGCGCCCGCTGCAGCGCGTTGGCGCGCGCCAGCAGCTGCGCGTCGCTCTTTGCTGCGCCGTCATACGCCATCAGCACGCGCGATGGTCCTGCGTGGTAAAGATCGACGTTCTGGAACACCGCCCTTGCCGTCGCCACCATGCTGTTCACGTCGAGCACATTCGGCGCGATGTTTTGCGCCACCACGCCGCCCGCCGCCAGGCGCCGCTTCAAGATCGTGTAGAACTCACGCGTCACCAGATGGAACGGCACCAACGTGCCCTGGTACGCATCGACCAATATGATGTCGAAATCCTCGCGCGATGTGGCCATGTAGATGCGCCCGTCCCGCTTCACCAATCCCAGGCGCGGACCGGGCCGCACGCCAAAATAGCGCTGCGCCAAATCCACTACGCCGGGATCGAGCTCCACGCAGGTCACGCGCGTGGTCGGGATGAAGTCGTGGAGATAGCTCGCGATGCGCCCGCCGCCCAAGCCGATTTCGACAATCCGACCCGCACGTGGCGTATAAGCCAGCGCCGCCGTCATGTATTGCGTGTAGATAATCGGCAGTTCGGCCGGATCGCCGGGATTATAACGGCTTTCGGTGAACAGGCAGCGATTGATGCCGAACCGCATCGTCAGATATTGCCCGTCGCGATCGATGTATGTCGTCGCATATTGCGACTCGCGCCGTGCGACGCGCCCATATTGCGGCGCCTGCGCCCGGGCGAGTGGCGCCGCGCTTGCGCTCAGCGTGGCCAACAAGCCGCCGGTCAGCGCGCGACGGTTCAGCGATTGCGGCATCCCACCTCCCACGGCGGTCCGAAGGTGAAGAAAGGAACGGGCGAGATCAAGGCAACGGCGCAGGCGAATCCAGCGCGCGAATTCGCCTCGCTGCGCGCCGTTATTGGACGGAACCGTTCACCCAGCGGCCAACCCGCAGCACAGCGCCTTGCTGATCCCACAGCACGCCGAGACCGTGCTGTCTGTCGCCCGCGAACTGACCTTCGAACATACGCCCGTCGGCAAAATAATAGACGCCGAAGCCTTCCTTGTGGCCGCCATTGACGGTGCCGCCGCGATGTTGACCTGCGTAGTATTCGCCGTCCGCCCAGGTCATCAGTCCATACCCATTCCGCTGCGGGCCCCCGTCGGGTTCGCTATAACCATCGCCTAAGTATGAATCTCCGCCGGTCCCGGTGAAGTTCAATGTGCCCTGGCCGCCGCCTTGCGCGCGGCCGGCGGCAGCCAACGCGCGCACTTGCGCGCCACGCGCTTCTTCGACGACCGTTCTGTAGGCGGCGTCGAGTTGCGAAGCGTCATAGCGCTGCGCCGAGGCCGGCGCGGCAAAGCTCCAAAGCACCGCCGCACACAACAGCGACGCCCACACACCAACACTCCGATTCATGCCCGCCTCCAGCGATCGTCCCGCCGTTGGACGCTAGCACTCTGATCCGGCCGCGCAATGGGTCCGTCGCGCGTCAATCCGTCTGGTGTTTGAAGGGCGCGCTCTGCTTCAAAACTTCCGCTTCCTCGGCGACGGCAGGCGTCTCCGCCTCAAGATGGCGCCGTACGGCGTTGCGCAAACCCGGATGCGCGATCCAGTGCGCGCTATAGGTCGGCGCCGGCACGTAACCGCGCGCCAGCTTGTGTTCGCCCTGCGCACCCGCCTCGACGCGCGATAAGCCGAGCTCGATGGCGAGTTCGATGGCTTGGTAATAACAGAGCTCGAAGTGCAAGAACGGCGCGTCGGCGAGGCGTCCCCAATACCGCCCATAGAGCGCCTCGCCGCCAATGAGATTGAGCGCCGAGGCCACCGGATGGCCATCCTCTTCAGCCACGAACAGCACGCAACGGTCGGCCATGCGGTCGCCCAACAGCAGGAAGAACTCCCGGTTCAAGTACGGCGAGCCCCATTTGCGCGAGCCGGTGTCCATATAGCAGCGGTAGAAGAAATCCCAATCGCCGCGGGTGATCTCGGCGCCGCGCAACCGCTTGATGGTCAATCCTTCGCAGGCGCGCGCGCGTTCACGGCGGATGCTCTTGCGCTTCTGCGACGATAGATCGGCGAGGAAATCCTGGAAAGTCGCGTAGCCGCGGTTGAACCAATGATATTGCAACCCCGCGCGCGTCATGTAGCCGAGCTGGCTGAGCCCCGCGCAAAGTTCGGCGCTGGCGAAGGTGACGTGCACCGACGACGCGCCCGCGCGTTGCGCCAGGCCCACCGCGCCTTGCGCTAAGGCGCGCCCGACAGTTTCGTCGCGCGCGAAGATGCGCCGTCCCGGCACGGGCGTGAATGGCACGGCGCACTGCAGCTTCGGATAGTAGCGCCCGCCGCCGCGCTGCAGCGCGTCGGCCCAGGCGTGATCGAACACGTACTCGCCGTACGAATGATCCTTGGCGTAGAGCGGCATCGCCCCGACCATCACGCCCGTCGCGTCGCGGGCGATCAGATGCGCCGGCTGCCAACCACGGGTCTCGGCCGCGCAGCCGCTTTGCTCCAAAGCCTGCAAGAAATCCCAGCTCAAAAACGGATCGAACGGCGCGCCGGGGGGATTGGCGAACGCATCCCACGCCGCGCGGTCGAGTTTGGAGAGTTCGCCGCTCACTGAGATTGTTAGCGCGTCGGTGCCGTCCATGGCGTCAATCTACGCGCGCCGACGGCGAAACCAAGGTCTCTGTTAGGAGAGTTCGAACAGCCCGTCGACTTCCACCGCAAAGTCCAAGGGCAGGTTGGCCATGCCCACGGCGGCACGCGCATGACGCCCCGCATCGCCGAACACCGACACCATCAGGTCCGAACATCCGTTCATGACTTGCGGGATAGGGCTGAAATCGGCGGTCACGTTCACAAAGCCGTTGAGCTTCACCACGCGTTTGACGCGGTCGAGATCGCCATCGCACGCCGCCTTCACCTGCGCCAGCAGATTGAGTCCGCACAGCCGCGCCGCCGCCTGTCCTTCCTCGACCTCGATGTCGGCGCCCAACTTGCCCTTGATGCCGCCAGCGGCGTCGACTGAAACCTGCCCCGATACGTGCACAACGTTGCCGACGATCACGAACGGCACGTAAGACGCCACCGGCGCCGGCGGCGTCGGCAGTTCGATGCCCAATTCCTGCAACCGCGCCTCAATCCGCCCCATGGATGTTCTCCTGGATCAGCCGCACGTTCCTAGCGCGCACCGTCCCGCAAGACCACCCATTCCGCCGGCGGCGCGCTCATTCATCTTCCAGCTGCGCCTTCAATCCGCGCCCGGTCTGCACCGCGTCGCGGCCGAACTTGCTGCGCGCTTTCGCGACCGCCGCCTCCGCCGCCGCGCGCTTCGGCGTCGCCGTATCAAGCATGTCGCCCTTGTCGGCGCGCGCCGCATCGCTGAAATCGGATAGGCCGACGCCGACCAGCCTATATCTGGTCCTGCCGTTCGCATCGCCGTGCAGCAATTCGCGCGCGACCTCAAAAATGCGATGCGCCAACAGCGTCGGCTCCGGCAATTGCCGCCGCCGCGTGATAATCTTGAAGCGCGCGTCCTTCAGCTTGAGCGTTAGCGTGCGCCCCGCCATTTCGCTGGCGCGGCAGCGCGCCGCCACCTTCTCGCACAGCGGCCAGAGGATATCCTCCAGCGCCTCGACCTCCGCCACATCCTCGAAAAACGTCGTTTCCGCCGAGATACTCTTACGCTCGCCGTGTGGATCAACCTTGCGCGCATCGTCGGCCATTGACAGCGCGAACAAATGCGCGCCCCAATCGCCGTAGAGACCGCGCATTCGCTGCGGCCCCGCCGCGCGGATATCGCCGATTTTCTTCAGTCCATTGCGCTCCAGCGCCATGGCGCCGGCGGGCCCCACGCCCGGCAGCGTCGCCACCGAGCGCGACTCCAGGAACGCCAGCGCCTCGGCGCGACCGATCACCGAAAGCCCGCGCGGCTTGTCGAGATGGCTGGCGGTTTGGGCCGGGGACGTATTGAAGCTGAGCCCGATCGACACCGTCAGCCCGCGCTCTCCCCAGATGCGGTTCTGCAGCTTGATCAGCGACTGCGCCGGCGAACCGCCATGCAACGCCTCCGTACCCGAGAGATCCATGAACGCCTCGTCGATCGAGAGCGGCTGCACTTGCGGCGTCAGCGCCTCCATCATGCGCCGGATAGCGCGGCCCTCCTCAACATACTTGGCCATATCGCCGCGCACGACCTTCGCCTGCGGACACAGCTTCAGCGCCTTGAACATCGGCATGGCCGAACGCACGCCGTAGGCGCGCGCCACATAGCAACAAGTCGACACCACGCCGCGCTTGCCGCCGCCGACGATCACCGGATGCGGCAGCAGGCTCGGATCGTCCCGTTTCTCGATCGACGCATAAAAGGCGTCGCAGTCCAGATGTGCGATCGTCAGCGACGCTAGCTCGTCGTGCTCAAGCGGCTGATCTTCGCCGCACGCACAGCGCGCGCCGGCAATTTCGCGCGCGCAGGCGCGGCACAGTTTCACGCCATGTGCTCCGACGCCTCGCCGTCGGGATCGAACAGCCAGGCCGCGCCGCGCACGCCAGACGAATCGCCGTGCTTGTTCTTGACGATCTTCGCCGCCACGAAATCCGAGAAGACGTGTGCGATCAGCTTTCCGCGGATGCTGGGATAGAGGCTCTCGATGTTCGAAACGCCGCCGCCGAACACGATCGCGTCCGGATCGAGAATGTCGATCACTACCGCCAGCGCGCGCGCCACCCGATCCGCCAGCATATCGAGCAGCACGCGCGCACGCGGATCGCCAGCCTGCGCCAGCTTATCCGCTTCGCCCGCGCTGATGCCCGCCCAGCGCTTGAAGCCGGTACCGGACAGCCATTGCTCCAAACACCCGACGCGCCCGCACCAGTCGCGCGGCTGCACTTCATCCGCGCGCGCCCATGGCAACGGCGTGTGCCCCCATTCGCCGCCAACGCCGCTCGCGCCTTCAATGACTTTGCGGTCCACAACAACGCCGCCGCCGCAGCCAGTGCCGAGGATCACGCCGAACACCACCCGGCAGCCGGCCGCCGCGCCGTCGACGGCCTCGGACAGTGCGAAACAATTGGCGTCGTTTTCCACTCGCAACGGCCGCTTCAGCACCGCGTTCAAATCCTCGAAGAACGGCTTGCCGTTGAGCCAGACTGAGTTGGAATTGCGCACCAACCCGGTCAACGGCGAGAGCGAACCGGGCATGGCCACTCCCACGGTTGCGGCGCGTTCGCCGGTTTCGTGTTCGATTCGCGCCGTCAGCTCAGCCACAGCGCGCACCGCGGCGGCGTAATCCCCAGGATTGGCGACACGCTGGCGCGCGCGTATTTCGCCTTGGGAATCAAGCAGCGCCGCCTCGATCTTGGTGCCGCCGAAATCCACGCCGAGCCGCATGCTCAATTCCTTAAGCTCTTCTTAACGCCGCGGGCCAGATTGCTGGGATTGCGAAGGGTTGTTAAGGCCTCCGCGCTATAAGGGCGGGGGCCGCGTCCCGGTAGAAGCGCCCGGCTGCGAGAGCGAAGCGGGTTCATGGCCAAGACCGTTCTCATCGTCGAAGACAGCGAACTCAATATGAGGCTGTTCAACGACCTGTTGGAAGCCTTTGGCTACCGCACGGTGAAAACCAAGGACGGCCGTCAGGCGCTGCCGCTGGCGCGCGAGCACAAGCCAGACCTAATCGTCATGGACATCCAGCTGACCGAAGTATCAGGAATGG
>CALBSY010000251.1 GCA_937967725.1 uncultured Alphaproteobacteria bacterium
CGTCGATCACCCGGTGGAACTTCAGGCCGTCGTAGAAGCCGTCGCCGGCCAGCTTCTCGAAGTTGGCGACGGTGCGGGGGGCTCGGTCGTCGTGCAGCTCGAGGCGGATGGCGCCGCGGTCGGTGTCGATGCGATAGACGAACGCGGGCCGGTCCGGCCCCTCCGGCCAGATGCCGCGCATCGGCGCAAACGCGCCTTCGTGCAGGCCCATGAATTTCAGACCCGCCATCTCGCACAACGATTTCGCGGCGCGATACACCGGATCGTCGCGCTCATGTTCGGCGCGGATACGCGCGGCTTGTTCGCGCCGCGCCGCGAAGAGGCGGTTAGCCGAACCGATACGATTGAGCGCCGTGTTCATCTCCGCGTCGGGCACGACCTTCAGTTTGCGCAGGCTCTTCAGCCAAATCTTGTGGCGCGGCGTCAGCGGTTCTTTTTCTTCCACTTCCGCCAAACGCCGGTCGAGATCGCGCAACGCGGCGTCGACGCTGCGATATCCGTTCAGCTTAGCCAGTTTGCGCGCCGCGGATTTGGTCGACCGTTTCAACCCAACCATCAGTTCAAAAATTTCGAGATGCGGATCGGCCAGCATGCTCTTCAGCGCCGATGCGCAACACCGTAGAGCCAGTTCCGAACCGCCGCGTGCGGCAAAGTATTGCGCATGACCGCTGACTTTCGCCTGCATCAGATAGTCGTGCGCGTAAGAGCTGAACAACGCTTCCGGCGCGAACTCGCCAGGAATGAAGTACGCCTGCTCCAGCATCGCCTCGGTCCAAGCATCGCACGCTTTGACCAAATAGATTGGATCGGAGTGTTGCGCCGCGCTTTCCGGCAGCACGATCTCGTCGGCAATCAGCCCCTGATAAGTGTCCATCGCCGTGCGCCCATGGCACCGCGCACGCTGATGCTCGGCTAGCCAACCGCCCGGTGGCGGCCCCTCTACCGGCGCTACCGCTTCCGGCTCACTGAATGTCCCCTCCGCCATGTCCCTATTAAGCCCAGCCTAGTCCAAGTCTTCCACCGCTTTTTCACCGGCGCCGTTCACTCTTGCGGCAAGGGAGGCCGCCATAAAGCGATCCAAATCGCCATTGAGGACGCCTTGCGTGTCGGATGTCTCCACACCGGTGCGCAAATCTTTGACCATCTGATAGGGCTGCAGCACGTAGGAGCGGATCTGGCGGCCCCAACCGATTTCGGTTTTGCTGTCCTCGAGCGCCTTGGTGGCCGCTTCGCGTTTCTGCAGCTCCGCTTCGTAGAGCCGCGCCCGCAACATATTCCAAGCGGTGGCGCGGTTCTTGTGCTGGCTGCGCTCGGACTGGCACGCCACAACAATCCCTGTCGGGATGTGAGTCAGGCGCACGGCGCTATCGGTTTTGTTGACGTGCTGACCGCCGGCGCCCGAGGCGCGATAAGTATCGGTCCGCACGTCCTTCTCGTTGATCTCGATATCAATCGTATCGTCAACCTTTGGGTACACCCAGACGCTTGCAAACGAGGTGTGCCGGCGCGCATTCGAGTCGAACGGGCTGATGCGCACCAGGCGATGCACGCCGGCTTCCGTCTTCAGCCAGCCATACGCATTCTCGCCTTGCACCAATATCGTTGCCGACTTGATGCCGGCGCCTTCGCCTTCCTGGTACTCAAGCTCTTCCGCGCGATAGCCGCGCGCCTGCGCCCAGCGCGTGTACATGCGGTAGAGCATCTCGGTCCAATCCTGGCTCTCGGTGCCACCGGCGCCCGAATTGAATTCGATGTACGCATCATTGCCGTCGGCTTCGCCCGAAAGCAGCGCTTCCAGCTCTGCCTTC
>CALBSY010000252.1 GCA_937967725.1 uncultured Alphaproteobacteria bacterium
CTCTTGCCGCGGGCGAAAGCCGCGTCGTCGATCAACGCCTGTTGCGTCACCGAACGGGGCGACCACAAAGCTACCGTCACCTTGGCGTCTTTGGCGGCGTTGCGCTGTTCTTCGCCGGCCGGCTTTTCCAGCACCACCGTCAGTTTGGCCTGACGCAGCTTCTCGGCCAGCGCCCGCGCCGGCAGCGCGTCCTCCGCGGCGTGGATTATCGCCACCGTCACCATGCACTTTTCCCCACTCTTTCAACCACAAGCGCCCAAGCCGCGCCGCTGCTCACGGACGTGCGCTGCCAACCCAGGCGCCATGATGCCCCGGATGAGGCGGTGTTGGGAAGTCCACAGCCCAGCGCCAAGTCATTCCCCAGCGGCGCGCACATGCTGTCCCGCTTGCGCGCGCCTGGGGCTCTGCTAACGCAACCCCATGTCCCAGCTGGAAGTCCGCCTGAAGGAAACCGCCGAGCGCGTCAATACCGCGCTGGACGGGCTGTTGCCGAAGGAACAGGGGCCCGAGGCCAGGCTGATGGGCGCGCTGCGCTACGCAGCGCTTGATGGCGGCAAGCGGCTGCGCCCGTTCTTCACCATGGAAGCCGGCAGGCTGTTCGACGCCGACGAGGGCAGTTTGTTGCGCATCGCCTGCGCCATCGAGTGTGTGCACACCTATTCGCTCATCCACGACGATCTGCCGTGCATGGACGACGACGATCTGCGCCGCGGTCGCGCCACGCTGCACCGCGCCTATGACGAAGCCACCGCGCTACTGGCCGGCGACGCGCTTCTGACTTTCGCGTTCGAACTGCTCGCCGATCCGGCGACGCACTCCGATCCGCAAATGCGCTGTCGTCTCATTGCAGGTTTGGCCAAAGCGGCGGGTCCGCTCGGCATGGTGGCGGGGCAGGCCGCGGACATGGAGGGCGCCGACATCGGCTCCGACCTGATCGCGGTTACGCGCATGAACAGGCTTAAGACCGGCGCGCTGATCAATTTCTCGGTCGACGCCGGTGCGCTTGTCGGCTGCGCGTCGGAAGCGGAGAAGACAGCGCTGTCACGTTACGCGCACGATGTCGGTTTGGCCTTTCAAATGGTCGACGACTTGCTCGACGCCGAGGGAGTCGTGCGCGACACCGGCAAGGCCGTTGGCAAGGACCGCGCGCGCGGCAAGGTGAACTTCGTCACCGTTCTCGGCGCCGACGCCACGCGCGACCGCATCCGCATGCTGGCGCAGCAGGCTAAGCGTCACCTCGGCGTGTTCGGTCCGCGCGCCCGCATTTTGCTCGAAGCCGTCGATTTCATCGTCGAGCGTCGCTACTAGCTGCGCATTAGGACGCCGGCGCAGGCGCGGGAGACCGAGCCCCGGTTTTCCATCACCCCCGCTCCCACGCCGGCGAACGCTGGCAAAGCAGCACGCAAAGGCATGCTCTTGCCCGCGCACGCACGCATCACCCAAATGCGGGATAGCCGCGTTCAGCGCGGGTTCATCCATCGCCCGGCCTAGTGTGCGCTTCGGGGAGGGGAGCAATGATTTCACGCCGCGCCGTTCTTGCAGCCGCTGTGATGGCCGCGCCGCCGCCTTCTTTCGCGCAGCAGGCCGACGGCGCACCGCCCTTGCCGCCGACGCTTGGCGCCTTGTCGACTATGCCCGTCGCGGCCCCGGGCGGGGCCGCCAGCACGCTCGGCGCGCACCTGCGCCCGGGGCCGGCGGTCATTACGTTTTGGGCCACTTGGTGTTCGCCCTGTGTCGCCGAAGGACGCCGTCTGGCGGAATGGCGCACGCGCATAGCCGCGGAGCGGCTGAACATCATCGGCGTCAACCTGGGTCGCGATCGATCGGACGCGAATCTCAAGCGCTTCATGCGGCGGGCGCGCATGATCTACACCCAACTCTGGGGTACGGCGGCGCTCTACCGCGCCTTCAACAATCCCCTCGAGGGCAGCACGATCTTGCTGCCGCGGCTTTACGTGTTCGCCGCCGACGGTGTTCCAGCGGCGGCCTTCGGCAGGTATGAAGGCGCCAGTTCGCTGCGCCGGATCGACCGCGCCATTGAGGCGGTGCTGGCCTGATCCCTGCGCCCACGCGCCGCATCATGGTTAGCGCGAATCCGGGCTCGCGCCGCCATGTTGGCGTCGATTTGGCAAGCAAAGCTGGGTAGGCTGAACCTCTGCAGCCGCCCGAGGACCCATGGCGCCCCAAACTCCCTTGCTCGACCAGGTCAAGCTGCCCGCCGATCTCCGCCGCCTGGAAGAGAGCCAGCTGCGCCAACTCGCCGACGAATTGCGCGCCGAGACTATCAGCGCAGTCAGCCAAACCGGCGGTCACCTCGGCGCCGGCCTCGGCGTGGTCGAACTCACGGTGGCGCTCCACTACGTGTTCGACACTCCGCGCGACAAGATCATCTGGGACGTCGGCCACCAGGCCTATCCGCACAAGATCATCACCGGCCGCCGCGACCGCATCCGCACGCTGCGCCAGGGGCAGGGCCTCTCCGGTTTCACCAAGCGCGCCGAAAGCGAGTACGATCCGTTCGGCGCCGCGCACGCCGCCACCTCCATCTCCGCCGCGCTCGGTTTCGCCGTCGCGCGCGACAAGCGCGGCGAGGACAGCCATGTCGTCGCCGTGATCGGCGACGGCTCGATGTCGGCGGGCATGGCCTACGAGGCGATGAACAACGCCGCCGAAACCACCAAGCGGCTCATCGTCATCTTGAACGACAACGACATGTCGATCGCGCCGCCGGTCGGGGGCATGTCGTCATACCTCGCGCGCCTGGCCGCCACCAAAACCTACCGCCGCATCCGCAAGACCGCGAAGGGCGTGGCCTCCGCGCTCGGCGAAACCATCCACGACTTCGCCAAGAAGACCGAAGAATACGCCCGCACCCTGGTCACCGGCGGCACCTTCTTCGAGGAACTGGGCTTCCACTATCTCGGGCCGTTCGACGGCCACGACCTCGACACCATTGTGCCGGTGCTGAAGAATGCGCGCGAGTACGACGACCGCCCGGTGCTGATCCATGTCGTCACCAAGAAGGGCAAGGGCTACGCACCGGCCGAGACCGCCGCCGACAAATATCACGGCGTCACCAAGTTCAACGTCGTCACCGGCGAGCAATCCAAAGGCGCGGGCGCGCCGAGCTACACTAAAGTGTTCGCGCAAGCGCTGGTCCGTGAAGCTGAGCGCGACGATAAGATCTGCGCCATCACCGCGGCGATGCCCTCCGGCACCGGCCTCGATACGTTCGGCAAGCGCTTCCCCGACCGCACTTATGATGTCGGCATCGCCGAGCAGCACGCCGTCACCTTCGCCGCGGGCCTCGCCGCCGACGGCATGAAGCCGTTCGCCGCGATCT
>CALBSY010000253.1 GCA_937967725.1 uncultured Alphaproteobacteria bacterium
AACGACGCGCAGTTCAACATTGTCGCCACCTCCGCCGGCGGCACGGTGCGCAACGTCGCGATCGATCTGTCTCAGATGGGCTCGATTCCGCGCTCGTTCAGCAACGTGATTTCGTTCATCAATGGACGCCTGGCGGCGGCGGGCGCCGCTTCGCGCCTCGAGGCGGTGGACCAAACGCCCAAGACAACCACGCTTGTAATTGGCGGACGCGCCATCGAGCAGCGCTATGTCGGACCCAAACAATACGCCCTGAAGGTCGATGTGCGCGCGAGTGAGCGCGTCGCATTCGAACCGGTCGGCGCCGCGCCCGCCTTCTATGTGGTTGGCGGCGCGGCTGGCGGCGCGCGGCTGATCAAATTGGAAGATGTCGGCGGCGCCGCCGGCCAGCCGGTGTGGCTCGACCGGCCCGGGGCCACTGCCGATCCGATTGGCGCGCATGTCGCGACAGGCTGGTACGGCGTGGGCGCGCCCTATCAGGCGGCGCCTAATGCGATGAGCGAGCAGCGCACTAACGCGCTTGCGTCCGACGGATTGAACGGCTTCGAAGACAAGTTGCGCGCGCCCGGCGAAGCAGTGCTTAAGCTCGATCTTGGCGACGGGCGCATTGTCTCTGTTTCCGCCGCGTGGCGCAGCGACGATCTGGAAGCCTGGCGTGCGCGCGCCGGTGAGAGCGCGGATCGGGCGCTATTGGACGACCTGGCCGAACGCCTGAGCCACTTGCTGCACGAACAGGGCGTGGCCGCAGGCGTAGATGTCTGGGAGGCCGGCGAAGGCAATTCCGGTTTCTCGATCTTTGGCGGCGGGCTGGTGCGCGCCTCCAGCTTTACGGTCAGCGGCAAGGCGGCGACTTTGGAAAATCTCGCCCAGCCCGGACAGGTCGGCGGATTGCGGGACAGCGTTTTCGCGCGCCGGTTCGAGACTGGCGCGGTGGCGGCGACGGACGATCTCTTCGCCGGCGAGCAGAAATTCGTGATCACAACCGCGGGGGCGACTCATTCGATCGCCATCGACGGCGGTACCGACGGCGTCGACGCGGCGACGATCGCGTTGAGATTGAACGAAGAGTTGCGCAAGCGTGGCGTGAACGCGGCGGCATACTTGGTCGACAACGGCGGTATGCTGTCTTTCCGTATCGATGCGCTGCATGACGTGATCGGCGTCTCCGCGACGCTAAACGAGACCGCGCACGATGTCGCGTTGCAGGCGCCTGGGGCATGGGCCGCCGGCGGGTTGCCGACGGCGGGCGTTGGTGAATCGTTTGGCGACGCCGTTCGCACGCTCAACGTTGTGGGCGGATCGCCGCTGCTCACGCATGCCGGCGCGCTCGACATCGAGATCGTGGTGGCGACCGCCTCCGGTCAGAAAACCATCACTGTCAACGTCAGCGACATTGAACGCAGCAACGATCCCGACCCAGCGCCCGGCGAGTGGAGCGCGGCGTTCCAGGCGCGGCTCGACGCGGCGCTGAACGCAGCCGGCGCCTATGTGGCTGCGCGGGGCGCCGACCTGAGCCAATGGGCTGTCGCAGAGGATGCAGGGCAGCGGCTGCTTTCGGTAAGCGTCAACGGCGCGGCGCTCAGCTTGGAGGGCGCGCCGCCTTCGTTCGGCCTTGGCGGCGCCCACTCGGCGGTACGCAGTTTCACCTCGGCGCAGGCGGCGGGCGGCGTCAGCGAGGATGTCACGACTTTGCTGGCCGATCAGAATGTCTCGATCGCTTTCATGACGCCTTGGGGCGCGCAAAGCGTCAACGCGGTGCTGCAGCCGGGCGATCCGCGCACGCTGGAGAGTGCGGCGCTGCGCTTAAACGAAGCGCTGGCGGCGGCAGGTTACGATCTGGGGGTGGCCGCAGTGTCGCTGTCCGGCGGGGGCGCAGGCTTGCGTGTTGTCACCGGCGGGTCGCACACCATACGTGGCGTCTCGGCCATCACACTCGGCGGCGGCGCGCTAGACATCACGCTGGATCCCATAGATTCAGCAAGTCACGGGGACGATCCCGTTGGCGCGGCGCGCCTC
The DNA here is from genome assembly GCA_937967725.1 of uncultured Alphaproteobacteria bacterium. Lineage (GTDB taxonomy): Bacteria > Pseudomonadota > Alphaproteobacteria > Caulobacterales > Aquidulcibacteraceae > Vitreimonas. Next base: position 2,014 of record CALBSY010000253.1, read on the forward strand.
GCAGACCGCGCCGCCCGCGGCGCCGCGATCACGGAAACACTTCCGTCCGCCTCTACGTTTTCCGCCCCGTCCAACAATGCCGCCGCATGGTTTCCGGGCCGCGCTTTCGATGTCGCCGTGGGCGGCAATCTCAGCGTCGCGACGGCGCGTGCGGTGGCTTCCGCTGCTGATGGCTCGGTGTACGTCTTGGCGGACCTTTCCGGCGATTCCTCCGCGACAGCTGTACGCGGCGCCCGCGACGTCGCGCTGCTCAAGTACGATTCCGCCGGCAAGCTCCTGTTTACCCAACAACTCGGTGCGGCGCAGTCGGCGAACGGCTTTGCGCTGGCGGTTTCAGCCGACGGCAAAGTTGCGGTGGCGGGGTCGGTCGAGGGCGATCTCACCGGTACGAGCGCACGCGGCGGCGCGGACTCGTTCGTCACGGTGTTCGACGCAAGCGGCAAGGAATTGTGGACGGCGCGGCGTGGGGCAACCGCGAACGATGAAGTGCGCGCGCTTGCCTTCGCATCTGACGGCAGCCTTTTCGCGGCAGGCAAAACTGACTCGGCGCTAAGCGGCCAAGTCGCGCTTGGCGGCGCCGACGGGTACGTGCGCGGATACGCGGCAAGTGGCGGCGAATTGTTCACGCGACAATTCGGGACCGGGCGCGACGACGCCGCGACGGCGCTGCTGGTGCGCGATGACGGAGCAGGCGGCTTCGAGATCATTGCCGGCGGCGTGGAAGACAATCGCGGCGTGCTGCGGCGTTTCACCTACTCCGCTGCGGCCGGTGTCAGCGTGGGCGCAGCACGCGACATCGGCTACTTCCATAACGGCGCGATCAACGCGATCGCCGCGGATGGCGCGTCCCTATATGTCGGCGGCGAAACTGGCGCCGATCGGTTGACCGTGGGAGCCGCGGCGCGTGGCGCTATTGCGGGCAAGGAAGGATTTGTTGCGCGGCTGGACGCCGATCTGGTCTCTACGGCGCTCGATCGGTCGACTTATATCGGTTCGGCGCAGGACGATGCGGTAAGCGCGCTCGCAATCGTCAATGGCGCGGTCTACGCAGCGGGCGTCTCGGGCGGCGTGTTGGCGGGATCGGGCGTCGCCAACGCGAAGATCGGTTTTCTCACGCGCTTGGATAATGCCGGCGACCTGGATTGGACGCGCACGTTCACCTCGAGTGGCGGCCCGCTGACACTGACTGGATTGGCGGTAGACGCAGGCGGCGCTTCGCCGCTCGACCGTCTTGGCTTGCCGCGCGGCGCCATCGTTGCAACGTCTTCCGCCCCGCTGGGCGACCGAACCGCGTTGCGTGTGAACGACGAATTTCAGATCGGCGTGGATGGACGCAGGCTGACCACGATCCGCATCGGCGCCGCCGACACGCTCTCAAGCCTCACCATCGCAATCAATCGCGCTATCGGCACAGCAGGACGCGCGCAAGTCGTGCGCAAGGATGGCGTTGAGCGCATCGAGATAACAGCGTACGACGGCAAGGCGGTCCGCGTCGATGCGGGCCGTGACGGACGCAACGCACTCCCAGCACTCGGTTTCGCGCAAGGGATTGTGTCCAAGACCAATTCCGGACGCGGCGCGCTCAAGACATACGGCCTGGGTCTCATCGCCGCTGAACTGAAGATCGACACCGACGCCAACATCAAGCAGGCGAAAGCCGAAATCTCCGCCGCCATTTCCATTATCCGTGAGGCTTACGAAGTGCTGCTCAATCCGCATAAGGCGGAGCTGACGGAAGAGGAAAAAGCGTTGGAGGCGCGTCGGCAGAACATTGGCGCGGCGCCGGAACATCTGACCGCGCGGCTTGCCAACTACCAGGCGGCGCTGGCGCGGCTGACGGGCGGATCCTAGCCGCTGACAAGCGGCGCCGGCGGGCTTCCAATGCTCGGCGCAGCGGGCTAGAAGCCCCGTTCTCCGGTTCGCCGCGGTAGCTCAGTGGTAGAGCGCACCCTTGGTAAGGGTGAGGTCGAGAGTTCAATCCTCTCCCGTGGCACCAGACTAATTTGCTTCAAAATTCACTACGGCTGAGCCGCCGCAAGCTTGCCGGACGGTGCGCCATTCGGCGTCGGTCAGCGAGGGCTGCAAACCCGATCGCGAGCGGGCGCGAGCAGCCTCGGCGCGCGCGGTGGTTGCCGGGTGACTGGAGAGTAGCGTCGGGAGTTCGCCACTCTGCTCGGCGTTCTGCGCCTAAAATCGGTCGAACAGGCGCGCGATGCCGGCGCTGTCGATGCCCGCGGCCTCAAGGTAATCCAAACCGCGCGCGTCAGCGTCTTCTTCGTCGGCGCGGCTATAACGCAAGCCGGCGAGATTGACCGAGGCGATGGCGATGGCCTGCCCAGCGCCCGCGCCGCCGAACACGACGTCGAAGAACACGCCCGCGCCGACCTGGCGGATGATGTTTTTCATTACATGGTTGCGCTCGATATGGGCGATCTCGTGGGCGAGGACGCCGGTGAGTTCGTCGGGATGCTCTGCGAGCGCGATCAGATCGTCGGTCACAACGATGGAATCGTCTGGCAGCGCGAAAGCGTTAGGAAACGGCGCGTCGACGATGGTGATCCAGATTTCATCTCGGCCGCGCACGTCCGATGCTTCCATAATGCGGTAGGACATTTCATTGAGAATGCGCGCCGCTTCGTCGCTGTCGTCGCAATACTGAGTGAAAGCGTTGACCTGCGACCAGGAAATATCGGCAATCTGCGCGCGGTATTGCGGCGGCACAACGCTCGCCACCGGTCCAGCGGCCATGGGCACGCCGACCAGGAACGCGGCCGCCAGACTCCAGGCCGCAGCAACGACGCCGATGACGATGCGCGGCTGCTCTACGCCGTGCGCCTGCTGCGTGAAAAGGTCCGGCGCCGCGAGACGCAGCATTTCCTCGGATTCGGGTTCGAATATCAGGCGTTCGCCTGTGTCCGGCTTACGCTTGAGGATTATTCGGCCGTTGCCGTCGTCGCTGCGCGCGATCTGGTTGTAGCGCCACTCGTGCGCGGTTTCTCCCATCTTTGCGACAAGGACGTCTGTCCTGATATCGATTTCGCAATCGACGTCGACCGTGATGGCTGCGCGGCCGTCGGCGTAGCGGGCGCGCATCATATGACTCCGACGCCCATGTCGAGATCGAATGCGTCGCCCAGGCTCTCGCCCGAGCGCGGACCCTCGACGATGGGCTGCCCAATCTCGGCAAAACGCGGCGCGCCGACGACTTCGAGACGGCAGAGCACGTAGCGGATTTGCAGAAAGCCGGCCATGGGCGCGAGCAGACCGAGCGAGAAAATGGTGATGATCCAGCCTGCAAGCGAGATCAGGAGGAAGGAGAATGTTTTGGCTTTAAGCCGGAAGCGCGCGCCGTCAATCGAGAGCATCGAGGCGATGCGGTTCATGGCGGCGGCGTTGTACGGCGCCCACACGATCACCCAAACCAGGAAAAGCACGATCAAATATGCAAACGGCGCCAGCATCAGCATCGTGCTGTAAGCGGGTGGCGTCGCGTCCGCCGGAGGCGGCTCGCCGTCGATTGGCGGCGGCTGATACAGGGAAGCCATGAACATGCCGATGACAACCGGCAGCGCTACTGCCGCAATCGCGGTGCCCACCCAGCCGATAGCGAACGGCCACCACAACGTCTTTTGCGGCGATTGACCGTCATTGACGAACTCGAAGGGCTGATCGCCAAACCGGGAATTTTCCCACATCAGACGCGCGCGGTTCATGCGCGCGGCTGGCGTATACCAGCCGAGCGACAGGACCTGCAGCACCCACCATCCCCACGAAGCCGCGGCGAAGCTCCAAGCCGAGCCGGCCAGTCCAAACTTGATGCCGCGCCAGCGCGTGCGTGAAAGCTGATAGCGGCGCATCCAGTAGCGCGCCGCTGCAATTAGCGGCACGAGCACGACCCAGGCGCCGAAGCCGAGCCAGGCCGCGGTGATTGGGTTCATCACCAGCGGCGCGATGTAGGCGACGAAAATCCAGGGGATGAAAAATGTGGGCAGCGCTATCAGGAAACCGCGCACGAGTTCCCAGGCGCTGACGGTATAGTCCAGCGGAT
>CALBSY010000254.1 GCA_937967725.1 uncultured Alphaproteobacteria bacterium
TACGCCATGCGCTGGCGTATTGGCGCATGTTGGGATCACCGAGGGCGTGCACGCAGTCCTACCGCGATGTGATGTGGCAATATTACGAGTACTTCGTCGACGCGGCGTTGGAGCGTGCGGATGGCGCGCGGCGCGGCGAGATATGGCGGGGGGTGTGGGGCGCCTGGCGTACGTTGCCGCTGCGCGCCCACTGTCAGCTGATCGCGACAAAACCGCTGCGCCGCGCCTTCTTCGCGTCGCTCGCGCCGGGCCGGCGCGCGGCCGTGGCGTAACGTCGTGGCGCGCGTCGATGTCCTGATCCCGGCCTACAATGCCGCAACGACTTTGCGCGAAGCCGTGGAAAGCGTTTGCACGCAAACCGAGCGTGATTTGCGGATCGTCATCGTCAACGATGGCTCAACCGACAACACGGCTGCTCTCGCGCACGAATTGGCGCGAGCGGATTCGCGCGTGCACGTCGTCACTACTGAAAACCGGGGGATCGTCGAGACGCGTAACGAGTTGCTGCGTCAGGCCGATGCGGAGTTCATCGCCTGCCTTGATGCCGACGATGCGTCTTTTCCACATCGCATTGCGCGTGAGTTGGAGTTCCTGGCGGCCAATCCCGATTGTTCGGCGGTGGGCAGCGCCGTCGAGCACGTGGATGAACACGGCGCACCGTTGCCGCATATGCAACAGCCAACGCCTCCGGAAGATGCCGACGCTGAGCGCGCACCAGCGCGCGAGCCCTATATTATCCAATCGACACTGCTGGCGCGTCGCGCAGCAGTAGATGCGGTCGGCGGCTATCGCCACGTGCCGAACTCGGAAGACAGCGATCTGTTCTGGCGCATGTTGGAGCATGGCCGCCTCGTGAACCTGCCGGAGAAACTGGGGCGCTATCGCGTGCATACGTCGAGCGTGTCGAGTTCGATGGTCAACGGCCGCATCATGGCGATCGGTTCGCAACTTGGCGCATTGTCCGCGCAGCGGCGCAAAACCGGCAAGCCGGATATCGGCTTCTCCTACGCTATGCACGAAGCGCTCAAGCGCGCGGCCAGCTTGGAGGGCATGTACGCGATCGCCTGCGAACAGCTTGACGCCGCCGAGCGGCAACATCTGCGCATCGCCGCGTCCGCCAAGCTGATGGAGTTGGCGAGTTATCGGCCCTACGAACTCGACGCTGCCGATTGCGCCTTTGTGCGCGCCGCGTTGCCGCAGGCGAAGCATCTGGCGCCGCAAAATCAGAAAGAGATGGGCTGGTATATCACTGTCACGGCGGCGCGGCTGTTGCGGAAGCGGATGTTCGCCGAAGCCTTCGCGCTGACGCCGCCGCACAATTATCCCGTCGCTGCCGCGCGCGTGCTTCTGCAACGCTAGACGGCGCGTTCAGCGAAGTTCTTAGTGTGGGTCTTCCGGCCAGTTGAGCAGGCCGTCGCGCACCGCGCGCTTGAGCCATTCCGGCGCCAGAAACGCGGGCGCTCGGCGTGGATTTTTGAACATGCCCTTACGCTTGAGGTCGCGCCAGTGCGCCAATCGTTCGCCGAACGGCATAACGCCGATATAGCTCTTCACGTACTGGTCAATCGGCCAATTGCCGCCAAACAGATCTTCATGGCGCACGTCGAGTTCGCCGAAGCTAGGGGTCTCGCGCGTGGCAAGCATGGCGCGGTTGTCGAGCGGTGGAAGCTCCGCGGCACGCGCGTAAACCGCCTCCATCCACGCATTCCAACCGGGCGGATTGTGCGCCGCGGCAACCGCTTCGCCTGCCTTGCGTCCCATGTCATGACGCAGGCTGGGGTCTGTAATGAGTTTTTCCAGCATCGCGCGATATTCATCGAAGTCCCGCGCCTGCCAGGTATTGCCGACGAGCGCGAAGTGATTGATCGCCGTGATGCGCACGTCGTTCGGGTGCGTGAAGAGGCTAACAGCGGGTGCGCCATAGCCGGACGCTTCCATCATAGAGGTCGATGACACGAATGGATAGGAATCCACATAGATGTCCGCCGCCTCGTAATAGGGCCGGGGGTTGGGCGTGGGCGGCAGCGATTGCAACCGGTCGCCGAACTTGGCGAGGTAGGGCGTCCAATCGGGTTGCTCCGCCCCGCCCACGACTAAAAGCGATACGCTGGGATATTTTTCCAGGATCGGCGCATGAATTTTGGCGTAACTGTCGCCTTCACGCGTCAGATATTTGAGCTGGCGCGCGACCGACACCATTAAGATCGTGTCCGGCGCCACGCCCAGTTCGCGCTTGGCCTCTTCCCGCGTGCGCGTGCGCTTGATGCTCTCCGATATCGTTGGCATCAGGATGTTGCGCTCGCGCGCGATACCCCGGCGCGTCACTGAGAGTTCTAGAGCGGCGTCACGCAGATCGATGGCCAGATGCGCGATCGACGGGTTCAGCCAGAACAAGTGGTCGGCGTGGTTGAGTGCGAGCACGTGCGGGTACTTGCCGGATTCGATCGCGCCGAACGCCAAGATTGGCACCACGTCCTCGCAGTGCGTGTGCAGCACGATAAGGTCATAGCCGGCCGCGATCTTCCGCAGATTGCGCGCCCAATCGATCTGATTGCCAAGTGTGCGGTTCAAATAGCGCACGCTTCCCCCCGACGCCTCAAACGCGTCGAACACGAATTGCGGCGTCGGGCCCCGATGTTGCGTCAGCACCAGGGAATGCTCGCGCTCGCGGTCGGCGCCGACCCATTGGCAAAGCATGCGCGTCAAGCCGCCTACAGGCGCAGCCTGCGTCATGATGCTGAGAATGCGCTTGTATTGGGTCGGGCGCGGATGGGCCGGGCCGGGCGTTTCGGTGGCGCGCGCGATGTCGGTTAGAATCTTCTCGAGTCGCGG
>CALBSY010000255.1 GCA_937967725.1 uncultured Alphaproteobacteria bacterium
GCCGCTGCTTGCGAGAAAGGCCTGGGCGTCGGTCGAACGGCTTGGTCGCTCTGAGCACGCGTGGCGATGCCGTTATAGGTCTCGAAATCGGCGACGAAGCGCCTACCCTGTATCGCCGCATCGAAGGCGGCAGCGGCGCGCCGTTTCTCTGCGCGCCCGACGGGCCGGTGGCGCTCGGCGTGCATGAAGGGGACAGTGGCGAAATCAGCATGGTCGCGCTGAAGCAGACCTTCACTTACGAGACGCTGAGCGACGGCACCGAATCCGCCTTGCCCATGAGTCCGGATCAAGTGTGCGCCCGGTTGAGCTTCCAGCAAGGCTAATCCAGGCTGTGAGCTGGAGTAACAGCGGCGGCGAGCAAAGCTCGTTCGACGGAGACAGATGCGGCGCCGATCTTGGCTGAAACAGCCAGGAGCTCGCCCGATGTCCGCCAGCCTCGTTCTCGAACCGCCGCGCCAAGCGGCGCGCGCCGTCAAGGCGTCAATGTTGTTCCTCGACGCCGCGCAGGCCAGGCCTGAGCTGGTCTATCGCGACGGCGCGAACGCGCCAGATACTGAAACAGGCTACCGCGCGCGGGACGTGTTCATCCGCGATGCGCGCCCCTACTCCGACCATCTGAAGCTCGACGGCCATGGCTTCAAACTTGTCTCGCATGTCTCCGAAGTCCGCGATTTCGACAGCGAAGAGGAAGTGCTTGCTGTGGGGCGCGACGAAGCCGCCGATTTGGTCGCCGCCGCTACCGGCGCGGCCCATGTTTTCGTGTTCGATCATACGCGCCGGCGGCGCGCGCCGGATGCGCTGCGCCAGCCTTCGACACGCGTTCATGTCGACTACACGGCGGATTCGGCGCCGCAACGCGTCCGGGACTTCTTCGGCGTCGGCGCGGAAGCGCTGCTGAAAAAACGCGTGGCGTTCATCAACGTGTGGCGGCCGATTCGCTGGGCGGCGGAAGATTGGCCATTGGCGCTGTGCTACGCCAACAGCGTCAGCGAGAGCGACCTCGTGGCGGCCGACATCGTCTATCCCGACCGGCGCGGTGAGATTTACAATTTGCGCTACAACCCGGCGCAGCGCTGGAGCTATTTCCCAAACATGCAGCTCGACGAAGCGCTGTTAATCAAGTGCTACGACTCACGCACGGACGTCGCCCGCTTCACGCCGCACACGGCGTTCGCCGATCCCAACACGCCCGCCGACGCGCCGCCGAGGCAGAGCATCGAATTCCGCACCATCGCGTTCTTCGACTAGAGAAAGCTATATGGATCGACATCGATCTGCACGCGCACGGCGCTATGCAGTTTCACGCGGCTCGACCAAGCGGCGAGGAAAGCCGAGACGTCCACACCGCGGTCGGCGCGCACCAGGAAGCGGCGCCGGTGCATGCCGCGAATAACCGACAGCGGCGCCGGCGCCGGGCCCCAAAGATCCAGCCCTTCGACGTGCGGCGCCTTTTCGCCCATGGTTTTGGCGGCGTCGTTGGCGAGCTGTTCGTTGGGCGCGGAGACAATCACAGCGGCGAGGCGCCCATAAGGCGGCATGCCAGCGGCTTCGCGCTCGGCGACTTCGGCGGCGAAGAAAGCGTCGCGGTCCTGCGCGGCAAGCGCCTGCATAACGGGCTCCTGCGGCGCGTAAGTTTGAATAAGCGCCCTGCCCTTCTTCTCGTGGCGGCCAGCGCGCCCAGCGACTTGGCTGACCAACTGGAAGGTGCGCTCGCCCGCGCGTAGATCGCCGCCCTTTAAACCGAGATCGGCGTCCACGACGCCGACGAAGGTGAGGTTGGGGAAGTTGTGTCCTTTGGCGACGATCTGCGTGCCGATCAGGATGTCGATCTCGTGCTCTTCCATGCGGCGCACCAGATCGCGCACGGATTCCCCGTCGGGCGTGGTGTCGGAGGAGAAAATTTCAATGCGCGCTTGGGGAAAGAAGGCGCGCACTTCTTCTTCGATGCGTTCGACGCCGGGGCCAATCGACGTGAAGCTGTCGGGGGTCTGGCACTCGGGGCAGACTTTCGGTTTCGGGATTGAGAAGCCGGTGAGGTGACAGACGAGCCGGCCTGAATAGCGGTGCTCGACCAGCCATGAATCGGTTTCCGGCGATTGCATGCGGTGCCCGCAGACCCGGCAGAGCGTGAGCGGCGCGTAGCCGCGGCGGTTCATGTAGAAGAGCGCCTGTTCGCCGCGCAGCAGCGCCTCGCCGGCGCCGCGGACCAGCTTCGGCGAGAGCCAGCGGCCTTTTTCAGGCGCATCGACTTTAAGATCGACCAGTTCGACGTCCGGCAATTCGGCGGCGCCGTGGCGCGAAGGCAGCTGCACATGCGCGTAACGGCCGGATTGCGCATTGACCATGGTTTCCAGCGACGGCGTGGCGCTGGCGAGGATGACGGCGCAATCGCCGAGCTTGGCGCGTGCGACGGCGAGGTCGCGCGCCTGATAGATGACGCCGTCCTCCTGCTTGTAGGAGGAGTCATGTTCTTCATCGACGACGATGAGGCGCAAATTGGGATACGGCAGAAACAGCGCCGAACGCGCGCCAACCACGAGGCGCGCACGGCCGGCGGCGATCTCGCGCCAAGCGCGGCGGCGCGCTTTGTGAGCGATGGCCGAGTGCCACTCAACCGGGGTAACGCCGAAACGCGCTTCGAAACGGCCCATTGCCGCCTGCGTCAGCGCGATTTCGGGCAGCAGCACCAAAACTTTCGCCGTTGGCGATTGCTTCACAGATTCGGCGGCGGCTTCGAGATAAACTTCCGTCTTTCCCGAGCCGGTGACGCCATCGAGCAATGAGACATGAAAGGCGCCGTCGCGCACCGCGGCGCACACTTGCTCGGCGGCGGCTTGTTGGATGTGGGAAAGGTTTTTGCCGCTGCGGGCGAGATCGGGCGGCGGAAACGGCGGATCTTCGCTGATCTCCAGCTTGGCAAGCGCGCCGCAATCGACCAGGCCTTTGACCACCGCCGACGACACATCGGCGCGGCGCGCCAACTCGGCGGCGCTGACCTGTTCCTTGGCGGCTTCTTCCAACACGCGCCGGCGCGCTTCCGTGACTTTGGGCGGCGTTTCGCCGGTGGGAGCGAGCACGATGTGCGTCGGAGGCGGCAACAAAGCCTCCGGCGAACGCGCCACCATACGCAACACATCGCCCGGCGGGCGCACGAGATACTTGGCGGCCCAATCCACGAACTGGCGGGAAATCGCCGGCAACGGCGAACCGGGCAGCACCTCTTCGATTGCCTTCAGATTGGCGGCGCCAGGATGATTGCGCTCAACGCTCCACACGACGCCGCGCACCAAGCGCGGGCCGATCGGCGCGATCACATGCATGCCGGGCTCCAACCCAAGCGACGCCGGTGCGCGATAATCAAACGGTTCAGGCAGCGGCAGCGGAAACAGCACCGACGCTTTGTCCAGGGTATCCGCTTCGTACTCGGCCCCCTCCTCCGCCACCGCGAACAACGGTCCGGCGGACTGCGGCGCGCGCTGGCGCTTGAGCGCCTCGAGGGCGCGGCGTCGGGCCGTGCTGGTCATGCCTCTGGAATCTAGGGGGCCGGGAGATTCGGTGAAAGCGTCCGCTGTGGCGGCGCTGACACTGAACGGCGCTTTACCTTGTAATCTGACGCCTCGTTAGCCCTCCCGCGCGAGCCTGGGCCGCCATGCTCGCCAAGCTCTTCTCGCGCGCCGCTGGATCGTGGACCAGCGCCCGGTACGACCGGTTGTTCACGCCGTTCGCACCGAACGGCGCGCCTGCCCAGGTGCTGGGCCGGCTCTACCACCAGTACGCCGGCGCGCTGCCGGACGAGTTCGTGCCGCCACAGCATGCGCACTACAGGGCGCTGGTGGCGCCGATGGCGCTAGCAGCGGGTAGCTTTGCACGGCTCAACGGGCCCGCGTTGAAACGGGTCTACGCGGCTTACACGTGCTGTTTCGAGCGCGCCGAGACCTTCCACTTTCAGTTGGCGCAGCAGCGCGAGGATCGGGCGTTTCAAGAGACGCTGCTTGAGACGCGCGCAGCGGTGGTGCGCGATCTGTTGGCCTTGGAGACGGCCGAGCAGGCGCGGCGCGAACATTATGCGCGCTGGCGCGAATGCCTGGACGCCGAACTCGATCTCGAAGGCGGCTCGATGCTGGAGCTGATCCAGCAAATGGGTCCGGACGACTGGCACGAGATCGCGCAACGTTGGGACTGGGACATGGGGGTGGCGGAGCTCAACTGGATCACTTCGCAGCGCGCATGCGACCGGGCGACCGCGGTTTACGTGCTGTGCGCCGGCCGTTGCGGAGAAGTGGCGACACGGCTCAATGCGCATCACGCCGGCTTTGTTCGCGCGGTGGCGGCAAGGCTTGAGAACGGGTTCTATCCGAACGCCGAGTTGGGCTTAGCGCTGCCCGCGCGGTTGCGCGTGCAGTTCGAGCGCGAGATCGAGACGGCGCGCGCCACCGGTGAGAGCCCCTGGCGGATCGAGACCGAATTGGTCCGCCATCCGGGCCGGGCGGCCGAACCGCGCTACACGCTGCAGGATGGCGCGCTGCGCTATCACTACGAGTATTGGCTGCGCGCTGTCGGCCGCAGCCATTGACGAGATATTGACGCCGGTGCGGGCTTGATACGCGCATGGCCGACGCTTCCGCCCTACTCTCGGACTGGATCGCGCACTTGCGCGACGAGCGGCGCTTCGCAGCCAACTCGGTCGAGGCGTACCAGCGGGACGTTTCCGTCTTCTTGGGTTTTTTGCGGGAGCACCTTAGCGGCGCGCCGAGCGCGCGCGACCTAGCCGAGCTCGAACCGCGCGATTTACGCGCTTATCTAGCGCACCGCCGACAGGGCCCGGATGCGCTGGCGGATCGTTCGATCGCGCGCGCGTTGGCGGCGATCCGCAGCTTCTATCGCTATCTCGAAAAGCGGCACGGTATCGCCAACGCGCGGCTTTCGCTGGTGCGTGGGCCAAAACTGAAGGCAACATTACCCCGGCCGGTGTCGGAAGCGGCGGCGCGCGATTTGATCGCGGACGCGAGAGAGAACGCCGCGCAAGATTGGGTCGGCGCCCGCGACGCGGCGTTGGTGACGCTGCTCTACGCGGCCGGCTTGCGCATCTCCGAAGCGCTGGCGTTGACTGGCGGGGACCGGCCTTTGCCCGAGATGCTGCGGGTGCGAGGCAAGGGCGGCAAGGAGCGCCTCGTTCCGCTGTTGGCTGCGGCGCGCGAGGCGGTGGAACGCTACGCAACGCTCTGTCCTTACACGCTGCCCGCCGATGCGCCGCTATTTCGAGCGGCGCGTGGCGGGGCGATGAGTGCGCGCATGGCGCAAGCGCTAATGGCTGATCTGCGCGGTCGTTTGGGCCTGCCTTCGAGCGCTACGCCGCACGCCTTGCGGCACGCTTTCGCGACACATCTGCTCGCCAATGGCGGCGATCTGCGCGCGATCCAAGACCTGCTCGGACACGAATCGCTGTCCACGACACAGCGCTACACCAGCGTCGAGACGCAAAAAATTTTGCAGTCGTATCGCCGTGCGCATCCGCGCGCATGACGCTTTTGGCGTTCGCGCACAACGCTGCGCGCCTTTGTTTTCAAGGCTTGTAGAGTAATCGAACAACATGCGCGCGCACTTCAAATCGAACGCGCAGAAAAATTTGCGCGACTGCTTGTAGAAACCAATCACAAACCAAATTCAGCGAGAAACCATCTTCGGAGAGTCAAACAACTCCCATCCAACCAACGTCCAACACCAGTAAAGACGAGGAAACGAAGATGGCTAAGAAGGTAAAGAAGGTGGCGAAGAAGGCCGCCAAGAAAGTTCGCAAGGCTCGCAAGACGGCTCGCCGTCCGGCGAAGAAGGGCGCCCGCAAGGCCGCGAAGAAGAAGCCGGCCCGCAAGACGGCCAAGCGCAAGGTTGCGCGCAAGGCTCGCAAGACGGTGCGCAAGGCTGCGAAGCGCCGCCCGGCGCGCAAGGCCCGCAAAGCGCGCAAGGCGCCGGCCGCCGCCCGCTAAGACGAACACGGCAAGGGGGACGCGCTAAGCGTCCCCCTTCGCCTTTCAGGGAAACGACAACACCCAGCCAAAGGATGTCATGCGTTCACCGGTCATAAGAAGCCCTCGCTCCCGTATCGAACGCCGCCGTCTCATCCGATTGCAGAAACGCTGATCCTACCCGCGAGCTTCCCGCTCGCCTCCCCTTCCCCCGAACTTTTTGGCTCAGAACGCGCGCGCCGCGCCGGTCATGATCCAAAACACAAGCGCGATGATCGCCAACACAAACACGCCTAGCACCAAAATGGGCGGCAGACCTGGTCCGAGATTGCGCATCATCGCTTCCTTGCCACGCCACTTAGAACGCGGCGCAGCGCTTCAAGGTGACCGCGGTCAAGTTGCGGCCACGGCTTGACATGAATATCCGCGCAGAGTACTTTGTCTGACAAAGTTTGGAGAGAACGATGACCCGGGACGAATTGCTGCAGGATCTCGCTTACGCGCGAACGCTCGCTGAGGAAGGCCGGCATGCGCCGCTGCTAGGTGGCGCATATCTGATCTTCTGGGGGGTGCTGGTCGCCGTCGCTTTTACGGTTCAATGGGCGATCCTGAGCGGGATCGCGCCCATGCTTGGCGGCGCGGCGTTCGCGCTGCTGTGGGGCGGCTTCGGCCTCGTGTCCATCATCGGCATGACCTGGCTCAAACTTCGCACGCGCTCAAAACCAGGTTTGACTACGATCGGCGCGCGGGCCGAGCGCGCGGTGTGGACCGGTGTAGGCGCCGCGGCGTTCATCATAGCCGTCGGCTGCATCGGACGAATGATCATCGACAATGACATAACCGCGCCGAACGCAATTCCCGGCGCAGTGTTCGGTCTCTACGGCGCCGCACTGGTGGCGGTAGCGATGCTCTCGCAGGAAGGCTGGCTGCGAAATTTCGGATGGATTGCAATCGCAGTGGCGGGTCTTGTGTGTCTGTTCGCTAACCGCGACTGGGCATATCTGATCGCCGCGGCGGGCGGACTCGCCGCATTGGCTTGGCCCGGATTCATACTGCTGAAGCGCGAACCTTCCAGCGTGGTTTAGGTCTTGTCCCGCTACGACCACACCGAAATCGACGATGTGATCCACGGTCGGCTGCGTCTGGGGGTGATGGCGTATCTTTCGACCGTCTCCCCTGCTCCGTTTGTCGAGTTGAAGGCGAAGGTCAACGCCACCGACGGCAACCTCTCCACGCATCTGACCAAGCTCGAAGAAGCCG
>CALBSY010000256.1 GCA_937967725.1 uncultured Alphaproteobacteria bacterium
CGATTAGCCGGCAGCGCGCCGTCGTCTCGCAACGCAACACAGACATTGAGTCGTGGTGCGCGGTCGCGGCCGTGACGGATTGTCCGGCGCTTGGCTTCGCGTCGGCAGAGCTTAGCGCGGACCCGACAGTGGCGACAGTCGTTATCGGCCCGAACCTCGTCATTTTGGGCGCGAACACGCTGCAAATCTTCAACTCGGTTGGCGGCAACGACGAGGAAGCCTTTCAGCCTGACCCGACGTATCTAAAACACCTGGGCTGTCTCAGGCGCGACACGCTGGCCGTCGTCGACGAAAGCCCGATGTTCATTGGTGACGACCGCGTCCTGTATCGGCTCGAAGCATTCCAGCCGCAACGCGTCATCAACCGCGCGCTAAATGAACGGCTAGCGGCGCTGTCGGAAAGCCAAGTCGACCAACTGCGTTGTTTTGCCTACACGTGGCGCGAAAAGGCGCTTTATTGCATCCGCATGCCGGACGGCGGCCCGAGTATCGAGTACGACGCCGAACTAGGCGTGTTCTATGAACGCACGTCGTTCGAGCGTGACAATTACCTGCCGGGCTTCGCGTGCGACTTTAACGGGTCCGTCGTCGTCGCTGGCCCTGAGGATGACGGGCTTTACACGTTCGAGGATGACGCGTTCGAGGATGACGGTGAGCCAATCGAGCGCGTGATTACGTTTCACGTTCCCGTCGCTGGGCCGCTGACGATCAACAGCATCGTTTTTGACATCAAGTGCGTCGACCAACCGCTGCAGGACGACGACGGCAACGACTTCGCGCCGAAAATGATGACGCGATATTACTTCGACGGCGGCTCGCTCGACAGCGTTACCGAGTGGAGCGACGAGCGCACAATCGACCTGCCGGCGGCGGGGGATTACGGGATCCCACAGCCTGAGACACGGTTTGGGCTCGCGCGTGGACCGGCGGGCTTTCTGATTGAATGCCGCATCACTGAACCGCTGCGGTTCGCCTTCTTCGGAATTTGGGTGAACGAGTTGCCAGAATGACCGATTACAAAGTGCAACCGATGCAGGTCGACCGTGCTATTGCGACACTGCGCCTGAACGGCAAACTGATCGAGGTTTTCCCGTCTCGCGAGTACGTCCAGAACTTCAACGCGCTACTGCAGCGCAACGGAGGGTCAGACACCGACGCTGTAGCGGTCGCGCTCGACACAGCAAAGCAAGCGCTGGCGCTCGCCCAAAGCGCGCCGCTGGCGGCCGTCGCGGCGTATGATGCCGGCGCACCGGCAAGTTACGTGCTCGATCCGGTGCAGCCGATTAGCGTCGCGTCAATCAACCAAACACAAGCGCGCGTTTCGATCGCCGCGCACACGCGGACGCCGTCAGGGATGGCGGCGATTGCGTTGAACGCCGGCACGGTCACGATTAGCCGCGGACTCAACTATAGCATCTATTACAACGACCCAACCGACGCAGGCGGGGCCGTCACTTATCTCGCCACAGAGGACCCGACAGTTGCGGGCGACTACGCCGCCGGGAATCGCCTCGTCGGCGCGGCATATTTAGCGCCGTACGTCCCGCCATATGGCGGGCGAGACTACGGAGCGGCGCTTCCCTAGCGAACACCGAAAAAGAGGTCACACCATGCAACGTCCTGGCTTGGACGCGCTTGCGCGCGCGCTCGACAATAACATTGTTGCCTATCCTGGCGCGAAACTAAAATTCAAGCTCGCCAGCACGTCGACGCTTCTGCCTGTGTACGACACACCGACGCTGACGAACTCGCTCGGCTCGACGATCACGGCGGACGCGGCCGGCGCATTCGCGCCGTTTTGGTTTGACCCAACGAAGAATTACGACGCCGAATTGCTTACGTCGGGCGACGTGCTGATAAAAGCGCTCCCGAACATTTACAAACGAAGCCTGTCGCGCATCGTCGCGCAAGCGAATTTCACGCTCTACGTGAACCATTCAACCGGCAACAACAACAACACCGGACTCTCGTCGGACAAAGCCTTAGCGACGATCACTAAGGCTTATGAAAAGCTGCGCGACGAATACGACCTCAACGGCTTCCAAGCGGTTATCCAAGTCGCGGACGGCACGTTTGACGAGGTCATCATCGTTTCAGGGCTTTGCACGGGCTACCGCGACCTGAACTCAGTCATTATCCGCGGCAACACAACCACGCCCGCGAACTGCTTCAACAGTCATGCCGGAATCTACCCGTGCATGTCGATTTACGAGCAGGCGATGGTGCGCATTGAGGGTATGAAGTTCGCCAACCCGAGCGCGACGGACCATTGCTTCAAGGTCTATCGCCAGGCGTACGCGGAAGTCGGCAAGATCGAGTTCGGCAATTGCGGGCGCGGCTGTTTGCAGGGCGCGGACGGATGGATCGTACCAGCGACACGGGCCGGCATCGTCGGCTCAGTCCGCTTCACTGGCGACTCGCAGCATGGAGGCGTCGCCGAAGTCAACGGCGGCATCGACCTCGCAACTGCGCAAATAACATTTGACGCTGGCGTTGAGTTCAGCGGACACTTTACGTCGTCGTTCATCAACGTCGGCGAAGGCGCTTACTTTGGTTGCCACGGGACGACATGGACAGGCACGTTCACGGGTCGCAAATATTACGCCTCTGACTTCGGCGTTATCGTGCCCGTCGACACGATCGAGAGTATCCCTGGCTCGATAGAGGGCATATGGGCCTCACCAATCCTGACGGAACCGCAAGGGCGACTGACCCTCACCGACGCCACGCCCGTTACGACGAGCGACGTGACGGCCGCGACGACTATCCACTATGAGCCGGATGTCGGCGATTATGGAATGTTTGCGTTCGATGACACGTCGAACTATGAGATGGTGACTATCGGCGCGGCTGGGCTTTCCTTGGCGCTGACGTCGAACTCCGGTCATACCAACTACCATCAGAGCGGCAAGAACTTCGACTTGTTCTTGATCCGCAAATCTGACGGAACGCCAGCGCTCGCCAGTGGGCCGGCATGGACAAACGACACGACGCGTTCAGCCGCAATATCGCGTGTTAACGGCGTACTCGCCAACACGGCGAGCATGGTCGCGCGCTTTGGGAGCTCGTCCGGTGACACCGTGACCGTCGCTGCCGGCGCGGCGGTCTATGTCGGAACCTTCCGCGCATCGGCAGACGGCCAAACTGAGGACAGCGTCGCTAAACGCTTCCTATGGAATTGCTTCAACCGTCGCCTGCGCGCGATGTCGGCGTTCGAATCCACTGACTCTTGGACCTACTCGACAGCGACGGTCCGGCAGATGAACGCCAACGCGGCCAACCAAGTAGCGTTTGTTCGCGGGCTTGACGAGGACGTTGTGACCTCGCGCATGCACGCCCTAGCTTCATGTGCCGTTGCACAGTCGATCGCGGTAGGCATCGGCCTCGACTCGACGACGGCGTTCGCCGCGCTGTGCCTGCCGCAATATTGGACCTGTACGACGCAGTACAACGTCGCTGACGCCCATTGGTCGGGATTGCCGGGGCTCGGCTATCACTACCTCGCGGCGCTTGAGTACGGCAACGCCTCGACCACTGTAACTTGGTACGGCGATCTCGGCGTACCATCACTAATCCGAAACGGCATCACCGCGGAAGTGTGGGCCTAAGGGGGAGAACATGGTTTCGCTGGCAGGTGCGCTAGACGCGTCGATTCGCGCTGTATATCCGCATATCGAGGGCGTCGCGATAGGGAAACGCGCCGACCGTTCGACGTGGACGGTCCGCTACACGCAAGAGCCAAGCGCGGCCGAGCGAGCATCGGTTCAAGCAGCCGTTGACGCCTTCACTGCCGAACCGGACATGATGTGACGAACGCGCGTCGCGCCGCGCATGGCGTAACGCGCAATCATGGCGCAGCGGCGAGCGCGCATTGCCGGCCCGACGTGCGTTCGGTGCAAAGTGCCGTTTGTAAAAATCAGCACGTCGCCTACGGCAAACGTCGGCGCCTCGATCGGCCCGAAGCGCCCGACATGCTCGTCCGTGACGGTAGGCCAAAACACCGGCGTATGATCGGCCGGCAACGGGTTCGCGGACTGAGGCAGGCAACGCAAAACCTCGTCACGTCGGGTTTCGTCGACGCGGGCAAAGGCAATGCCTGGCGCATCAGCGCCGCAATCGCGCAGCGGAATCCAGAACGAAACACCGAGTTCATCCAGCCCGTCCCAATGCCCGTCCATGTGCCAATGAAACGAGGCGTTCGGCAGATGGGCGTCGGCGATGAATACGCCGCCGTTTTGGGAACGCGTCGCACTGCCCAGGCCAAGGCGCGAAAGCAAGGGCCGGGCAATCGCATCGGCGAGCGCGTAAAAAGCGCCAGCCTCGCCGAGGATGTTGTCTGCGTCGTCATGCGTCAGCGTGTGGCGCTCGACAAGGCAACGGGAGGCAGGATTGTCGCCGCCGGCCAAAGCCTCATTCAGCAAAGCCACAGCCGCGGTTTGCAGGCGGCAAAGCGTTGAGAGGAAATTCGGATCGACGGCGCGGCGCTCAACAATCGCGCCATCACGCGCCAGTGTTTCGAGTCCCAACATCGCCCCTCCGATCGGCATTTAGACGCCAGACGACAACCCGATTGCAATTAACGAGTGTAGAACGCGAACGAAACTCGTCCTTAAGTGGACGAATATCATTCTCCGCGCCCAGCGAAAAGCCTTCGCAGTCGTAAGGAATGATTTATGTTTGAGTTCTCCACGCTGGCGCGCCTACTGCTCGACCCGGTCGTTTTGGGCGTGCTCGCCCTTTTGGGCGTCGTCCTGTTCTTCTACGCGTTTTATCTCGCCAACCTTGAACGGGAGCGCGCGAACAAGCCGGCGCTGACGTTCCGCGCCTTCCTCGGCGCAATCGTCTCGCGCGTCATTGGCTTTTGGGATGAATGGGCGCCTGTTCTAAGAACGCGAACCGGCGCACATGCAACGATAAGTCAGGCGCTCGGAACCCTCGGCATCGTCATAGCCTCGGCTGATTTAGACGCGCTTGTGACGTTCGCGCTGATGGCAGCCTTGGTCTATTGCTGGCTGCGCACGCTGCACGGACGAAAGAACGTGACGCAACTGTTCGCGCCGCTCGATACCGGCCTAGTGCCGCCTGGTGCCGCGATGGAATTGGCCGGCGGCGCTCAGCCCGCCGACGACGAGCCGAACCTCGCTCAAGGCTTTGCAGCTTACCAACGCGCACGGGCGGAGAACCGCGCGGCGACGGCGCAGAAAGCGCCAAAGCCGCGGCCTAAGGCTGGGCGGCGAAAACCGGCGGCGCGTGCGACAGCGAAGCGCCCAGCCAAAAAGGCGAAGTCTAAACGCACCACAAAGCGCGCTCGGCGCTGATGTTCGACACGCTCGTCAATCGCGGGCTGATGGCCTCGGCGCTCGCCGCGGCCGTCCTCGCGTTCGGACTCTGGCGGGACGGTAAAGCGAAAGCTGACCGCATCACAGACCTTGAGGGACAAGTCGCCGAACAACGCGCCGACGCGGCGGCGCTGCGCACGCTGGCTGAGCGCCGGCCGCAAGTTGAAATCAGATACCGCGATGGGTTGGCGGCCGTAAACGCCGCTGGGGAAAGGACTTCCGATGCGTGCCTTAGCGATCCTCGCATTGCCGCCGCTTATCGCGCTCTCGGCTTGCACGACGACGCGCCTGGCGATGCCGCCCGAGGAACTGAGCGCCGATTGCCGTGAGAGGTTCATGCCGGCGCTTACGGGAGATCCCGCGCGCGACCTGCTGAACTATCACTATGCGCTGGAAATGTGCGACGCCAACAACGCCGCCGAACGCGCCTGGCGCGAGGAAGCGCAGCGCAGCCAATGACCATTTCAGACGAAAGCATCCGCCGCCTTGCGGCGAAAATCCAAGCGCGCGACGGCGTCACACCGGAAGTCGCTATGAAGAAAGCGGCGAAGTGGGCGGCCAATCAGCTGCTCAAGACACAGCCGCGCACCCTCGACCCGGTTACGCGCATCAAGAGCGGCAAGGACGGTCCGAGCGTCATATGCGAATGCGAGCGGTGCAAGGACTGGCGCGCCGCGAACGCTGAAACCAGCGCCCGGCGCGAGCGCGCGTACCGCGGCGCGTTCGGCGGACGCTAATGACCCTCGTCGAACGCCTGCGCAAAGCCGTCGCGCTCGTCGCGGCCGGCAAGACGGAAGCACAAGCCGCGAAGCAGGTCCGGCTTAAGCCTGAGGACGTGCGGCTAGCCGTACTGATGCCGGATAAGGTTGATAAGTTCGCAATCCGCATTGCCGAACGCGAAGCGGACGACGCCGAGCAACCAACCAAGAGGAAACGCGAGCGGCGCGAGCCTGGGGTACGCTCTAGGCGCGTTTCAACCGAACCGGACAAGCCAAAGGGGCGGAAACCAAAGAAACGCGCCAGCGACGCCGTAAAGCCAGTCAAAGTCAGTCGGGCGCGAGCAGTGCGCGCTATGGGCGGAAACAGAACGTTTCTGACGCCAGAGGACGAGGCTGAGCTACGCCGTCGCACAAAACGGGCGAAGCCGATCGAGCCGGACGTGCGCGATCTCATCAATGCGGCTATGGACGCCGGTAAAGTGACGATCGGCCCGACGCTGCACGCCCGCGGCGCGCTTAGGTGGCCCTCAGGGCTTGGTGCGGCCGGTATGCTCGACGGGCGCCGCCGCCGAAGCGACAAGCGTTAGTCCGTGACGGCGTCGAGCGTGTAGCGCAGCGCGCCGAGCCGCGCGCCGGTCCGGTCGTAATAGACAATCTCGTCGCCGAGTTGATACGCGCCCGGCTCGAACTCAAGCACCGGCTTACCGTGACGCATCCAGCCGAGCAGGTTGCCGTCCGCGTCGTACAGGTCGTCGCCATGCTCAATCTCCAAGAACAAGCACGCCGCGATGTTGCGCCAGTCGAACGCCGCCATAGGGTAAGTGATAGCCTGATTTGCGCAGTCGATCATCGTCAGACTCTCCTGTAAGTGTTTGATCGTATTGACCGCGAACAGACATGGAATTGTCTGACGGGGTCCAATAAAATCAAGTAGTTAGTTTCAGACCTGATAGGTTCGAATCCTGTCGGGTGCGCCAGTTTGAGGCCGCGGAGGCAGATGCAGCCGGTCGTCTATCGCAGAAGGCGCAACGCCATCTCGCGTAGCGAGCGCGAGTGGCGCGTCGAAGAGGATGCGCTGGTGACCGTCGGCGGCTCCGGCGCCGAACGCCGATTTCCGTGGAAAGACATGATCAGCGTACGGCTCTGTTTTGAGCCGACGCGGTTCAAGCCCTGGCGCTATGTGTTCGAACTACAGCCCAAGCGCGGCCGCAAGATCCAGTTGGACAACGCCCACTATCTGAGTGTCGGCCGGTTCGAGGACCGTTCGGCAAGCTACACGCCCTTTGTGCAGGCGGCGCTCGACCGGCTGCGCGCGGAGAAGCCGCAGATGCAGGCGCTGATAGGCGAGACGCCGAAGCGCTATTTCTTCTTGTTGCTGGTTGCGCTGCTTGGGCTGGGCGGCGCCGCGTTTGCGCTGATTGCGTTTCCCACCCCGCTCGATGCGCTGCCGTTTTCGACGTTGATCAAGCTGGTCATCATCCTGCTCATGCTGCCGGTGTTTTGGCGCTGGGTGCTCGGCGCGATGCCGCGGGGCGTGGCCCTGGACGATATTCCTAAGCGCGCTCTGCCGCCGGGTTAACAGAAAGTTCAGAGCACCAGTGGTTACCTCATCGCAGGTGTCCCGTGCGCACAAAAGATGGCCGTCGCGACCTTTCGCTCATACGCGCCAGCGGCTCGACCGCGCGCGTGTTGAACCTTGCCTTGGTGTATGAACGCTTCGGCCAGAGCGAAGACTATCTGCATCAGAAGCGGGTTGGGAGCGCGCAGAGCGATCGTGCGGTGGTTGTGAAAATCGTGGATAGCGCGAACGAACGGTCACTGTTCACCCGGCCAATCACCTGCGCCACCAAGGTCATTTTCCCCTATGCCGCGGGCGAGTTGGAGTTGGGCGGCATTAGCGTCATGGTCGACGAATTGAGGTTCGAGCGCCAGTTGCGGGACGCCGCCGGCGGTTACCAAGACGAACTCGATCTTCAGGCCGACGTCGAACTACTGCGCATGATCGCGTCGCTGCCCTCATTCGATCCGTTTCTCATGCGTGAACGGCTTCGCCATCTCGGGCTCGACCCCGCGCGCGTCTATTTCGATCTGGCCGAAGCGGACGTCGAGCGCATGCGAGCGTTCGTCAGCAAGGAGATAGGGCAGCTCGTCAATCTCGCGTTCGCCACCGGCGGCCGCGAGGCGGGCGAACTCTCCAAGCGTCTGGCGGACAAGCTGATGACCGACGAGACGGCGAAATCGCTGGATCCGCTGCGTCAGACATTGCGGCTGAGTGGCGAGGAGTACATCGAAGGCGTCTTCGCTTGGAAGGGTTTCCTTTATTACCGCTGGTTGATGGACGAGATCAGACCGCAGATGCAAGCGTTCGAGCCACGCTTCGCCGGCCTGCGCGTGACTGGGACTGACGCCGATGGACGGCGCAAACTTGCCGAGACGCGCCGCGATATCCTCGAAAAGTTGAAGCTGGCGCTGCAGCGCGTGGATGAAACCTTGCTAGAGTATGGGTCGGCGTTCGCAGCCTTGGCGGACGGACAACCCTC
>CALBSY010000257.1 GCA_937967725.1 uncultured Alphaproteobacteria bacterium
TCAGGGTGGCGCCGATGTCCGCCGTGCCGCCGGAGCGATCGATCAAGCAAGCCGCACCGACCAGTTCGCCGGCGTGGCCGCGAATAGCGTCGAGGCACTCACGCGACGAAAGCCCGGTCGTCACCACATCCTCCACCATCAGCACGCGTTCGCCGGGCTTGATCGTGAAGCCGCGGCGCAGCTGGAATTCGCCATTCTCGCGCTCGACGAACATCGCCTTTGCGCCGAGATGCCGCGCCGTCTCGTAACCGGGAATGATGGCGCCTACCGCCGGCGACACGACCACATCGATCCTGCCAAACGCCGCCTCGGCCTTAGCCGCCAGCGCCCTACAAAGCCGCTCGGTGCGCGCCGGGTCCATGAACACGGCGTTCTTCTGAAAGAATACGGGCGAATGCAGGCCGGAGGAGAGGATGAAATGTCCCTCCAACAGCGCGCCTGCCGCGCGGAATTCGTCGAGCACTTGGTCTTGAGTCATCAATCCGCTCTATCACCGCCGCGCCGCATGGCCTAGCCGC
This sequence comes from uncultured Alphaproteobacteria bacterium, assembly GCA_937967725.1. Taxonomy (GTDB): domain Bacteria; phylum Pseudomonadota; class Alphaproteobacteria; order Caulobacterales; family Aquidulcibacteraceae; genus Vitreimonas. The sequence goes on from CALBSY010000257.1 coordinate 519, forward strand.
GCACGCGCTCGGCCTCCTTCACGGCTTTCGAGGTGCGGATGGCGGCGAGGATGTTGGTGAGGTGGCGCGCATCGGCGACTTCGATGTCGAACATCATATCGAAGAAATCGACGGTGCGCTTGATCATGCGCAGATTGAGGATGTCACCTTGGTTCTCGGCGATCACCCGGCAGAGCTCGCCTAGCACGCCGCGCTTGTTCTCCACCGTCACGTGGATCCGGCCCGCCGCCAGCGTCCGCGCCATGGCGGTGTGGGTCCAGGAGAGATCCACCCACTCGTCGCTCTGGTTTTCCAGCGCTTCGAGTTGGTCACAATCGATGGTGTGAATCATCACACCCTTGCCAGGGACCTGCACGCCGATGATGCGATCGCCGGGGATCGGCGAGCAGCACTCCGCAAAATGGAGCGCGACGCCGGGCGTCAAATCGCCGCCGCGCACATAGAGCTTCGGCTTCTCGCGTTCCATCGGGCGGCGGCTCTCATCCTTGCGGACCTGTTCTTCGAGGCCCGGAAACGCCGCCACCGCCACTGCGGACGCTTTCAGCGATCCTTCGCCCACGGCGACAAACAGCTCTTCTTCGTCGTGTTTGCCGAGGCGTTCGGCCGCCTGCTTCAACGCAGTGTCGGCGAGTTCGTGATTGTATCGATGCAGCGCGTGCGCCACCAGTTCGCGACCGAGCCGCGCAAACTCTTCGCGACGCGCCAACCGTTCAAGCTTGCGTTGCGCGGCCTTGGCGCGGCCGGTCTTGGTAACGGCTTCGAAACCAGGCACGGGCGCCGCTCGCTCGCCGGTGATGATCTCGACGACATCGCCGTTGTTGAGGGCGGTGCGCAATGGGCGCTCGACGCCATTGATCTTGGCGCCGACGCAGCGGTTGCCGACATCGGAGTGAACCGCATAAGCGAAGTCGAGCGAAGTGGCGCCCTGCGGCAGCGGGATCAGCGTGCCCTTCGGGGTAAAAGCGAACACGTGATCGGAATACATTTCGAGCTTGGCGTGCTCGAGGAACTCGGTCGCGTCGCCGCCGGTCTCGGCAATCTCCAGCAGCGAACGCGTGGCCTCACGCGCGTCGAGGCCGGCGGAAGCGGCCATTTCCTCGTCGAACCCGTACGCTTCGTTCTTGTAGCGCCAGTGCGCGGCGACGCCGTTCTCCGCAATCTGATCCATCTCCTCGGTGCGGATCTGGATTTCCACGCGCACATTGCCGGGCCCGATCACCGTCGTGTGGATCGAGCGATAGCCGTTGGGCTTCGGATTGGAGATGTAGTCTTCAACCTGATCGGGCACGCAGCGCCACGTCTGATGGATCAGGCCGAGCGCGCGGTAACAATCGTCGGGATTGTTCACGATCACGCGGAATGCGTAAACGTCCGCCAAGTCCGAGAATTCGACGCTTTTGCGCTGTAGCTTGCGCCAGATCGAGTACGGCAGTTTTTCGCGCCCAAAGACGCGCGCGTCGATGCCGGCGAACTCGAATACTTCCATGATCGTCTGCACGATGATGGCGACGTTCTGACCTTTGTCGGCGCGCAATTGCTCGAGGCGCGCATGAATGGCGATCTCGGCCTCGGGGAAGGCTTCGTGGAAAGCGAGGCTCTCCAGCTCGCGCGCCATTTTCTCCATGCCGATGCGCCGCGCTAGCGGCCCATAGATTTCCAGCGTCTCCAGCGCGATCCGTCGGCGCTTCTCCTTCGAGGGCACGTGAGAGAGGGTGCGCATGTTGTGCAGCCGGTCAGCCAGCTTCACGATCAGCACGCGCACGTCGCGCGACATGGCGAGGATGAACTTTTGCAGGTTCTGCGCCTGCTTGTTCTCCTCCGACTGGATTTCGAGCTTGGAGAGTTTGGTAACGCCTTCGACCAAGTCGGCGATCTGGACGCCGAACTTCTCCTCGATCTCCTCGCGCGTTGCTTCGGTGTCTTCAATCGTGTCGTGCAGCAACCCCGCCACAATGGTGGC
>CALBSY010000258.1 GCA_937967725.1 uncultured Alphaproteobacteria bacterium
ATTGCCGCCGGTCTCAATCCGGCGCGCGTTGTTGTCGGCAAGCCCAGATCGGCGAAGCTGTAGGTTTGTTCCGGCTGAACGATGTTGTCGATGGCCGGCGTGTAGCCTGGCGGGATGTCCAGCTCGCTGATCGTGACCGTCTGCGCGTCAGCAAAGGGAAAATTGATGACCCCAAGCGCGGTGGCGGCGCGCGCCACATCCGCGGCGGTGGCGCCCGACACGACGAGGAGGAAACGAGTGCGATCCGCGGGCGATGGGCCAATGTGTAGATAGGCGCCCTCGCTTGGCGCGAGGCCCTGCGCCAAAAAGGGGCGCAGCTCGGAGAAGGTGCCCACCAATACCACGTCGGCGCCGTGTAGCTCGCGCGGATCGAGCAACGGCGCCGGTGTTGGGAACGGCGCTGCGTGCGCGGCGCGCCTTGCCGTCACGTGCGAGATATCCGGCACGCGATAGCGCATGCGGTTGGCCAGCGCTTGCGTCGCCAGCGCGCCCCAGCGCAGTTGATCGGCGCTGACGGTTGCGCCCGCGGTGACAACAGCAAGCGCCTCGGTTCCGCCGAGGCTGGGCTCCATCAAGGTGTCGAGGTCTGACAGCCGTGCAGCGAAGGGGAGGCGGCGGTAGACAAGCTCGATTTGCGAGGCCAGCGTGTCGATCTCGGTCCACAATTCGGCGGCGTTGGGATCTTGACATTCGTTGGTGTAGCGCTGGATCGCCTCCAACGAGAGGCGGTTATAGCCGGGCTGGAGCCGCGAAGGGTCGAAGTTCAGTTCGTTCGCTGTGGTCGTCGCCGCGCGCGCGGTTGGCAACTGGGCCAAAAGGCTGTCGTTCAGCGACACGCGCAGATGCGGCCGTGCCTCGCTCATGCCCATGGAGCCCGCGTGGCGCAGACGGATACGTGCGCGTTCGATCTCTACTCCGCGGGCGATCGGCAGTGTGATGGTTTCGTCGGCGCGGGCGCCGCGGAGCTGAATTGGACCGGCTGCAGGCCGTAGTTCGCTGAGCGGCGCGGTGACCCGATACTGATCGCCGCTGAGGACTTCGGCGCGAATATCTTGTCTGCGCGCGGCCTCGTGGCTGGCGTCAATGTCCTGCGCCGATGAAGCGCCGATCAAGAGTATTGAAACCCCTGCGGCGAAGGCCAGCGGCGCGCGCCCCAGCGGCATTCTTCAACCCTTCCAACAGCGCCAATAGATGACCGGCCGCGTTCGTGGCGCTCTGGCGAAGTAGGAAAGGGATTTGGTTAACAATTGCTGTGCTTTGCGCGCGCAGGGCCTGGTGCGCGGACCAAACCTCGCCGTGCGTGTAGGCGAAGGCGAGCGCCGCGCGCCATTGCGCATCGGTGTCCTTGACGAATGAGGCGCCGATGCTCAGGCCCTGCGGGGTTTCACGCACTGATTCCACGAGCACCACAAGCTTTGCGCACTCGCGGCGGCCGACCCGCGAGCCGTCGAGCGTGAGGCGCTGGCCCTCGCGGACAATTGTGCGCGCTGACAACGGCGCTAGCAGGCGAAGGCCGCTCGCCGAAACGTCGAGGGTCTGGGCGACGCAGGCGAGTCCGCCGGCCTTGAACGAAACCGACACGGCGCGGCGCAGTCGCGGGTTCGCACGCCGCTGGGTGCGTTCGTAGACGACGCCCAGCGCGCCCAGCAAGAGCGCCAGGTGGAACGTGTTCCAAACAAGTAGGATCGCCATCATGCCGGCCTGAGCAGGGTCCTGGATCATGCGCACGGCGCCCACGACCTGCCCCACCACAACCAACGCAGTGAGCCAATAGAAGGGCCCCGCCAATTCGGAGATGAAGGTTTGCTCCAGCCGTTCGCCTTTGGGCGTCACGACGAATTTGGGCGCGCGCGGATTGCGGAACACCTGCAAGATTGCCGCCGTGCAGTGCACAGACTGCACAAGCTCGTAGAGTTCCGACGCGAACAGCCAGCGCACGCGCCCAAACAGCGTGGCAGAAAGCAGCAGGGCGCCGACAACGTGGGGGGCGCCATAGGCGACGAACTCGGAGGCCTGAGCGTCGACTAGTTGCACGCCAAGAAGGATGTAGAGCAGCGGCGCCAGCACGAACACCAGCCGCGCCATCGGAAAGAACCAGTAGAAGCAGGAATTGAGGTAGCAAAGCCGCTGCGGCAGCGAAAGGCCGCGCTTGAAGAGCGGGTTTTTGAGCAGCATGATTTGAACCATGCCTTGGGCCCAGCGCATGCGCTGGTCGATGAATCCGGCGAAGGTCTCCGGCGCAAGGCCCGCCACCATGGGGCGCGCCACATAAGCGCTGGAATAGCCGCGGGCATGAAGTTCAAGGGCGGTCTCCGCATCTTCGGTAATCGACTCGCCCAACACGCCGCCGACTTCCTCAAGCGGTTTGCGCCGCAGAACTGCGGCGGAGCCGCAGAAAAACGAGCCATTGAGCGCGTCAAGGCCGCGTTGAATGACGGAATAGAACATCTCGTTCTCGCCCGGCATGCGCTCGAAGGTGCCTAGATTGCGCTCAACCGGATCGGGGTTGAGGAAGAAGTGCGGGGTTTGCACAAGGAATAGTTTTGGATCGTCGACAAAGTAGCCGACGGTGCGGCGTAGGAATTCCGGCGACGGCACGTGGTCGGCGTCGAGAATGAGGATGAGGTCGCCGCTGGTGTCAGGAAGCGCGGCATTGATGTTGCCAGCCTTGGCGTGCGTGTTCTTGGCGCGCGTATGATAGGCGGCGCCCGTCTCGGCGCAGAGCGCCTTGAGCGCGCGCCGGCGCGACTGGGACGCGGCGCGCTTGGCCGGATCGGGATCGGCGCATTTTTGGTCAGTGCCCCCATCGTCGAGCACGTGCACGTTGAGCCGCGAAGGCGGATAGTCCATCGCCAGAGCGGCGCGGATCGTGACCTCGAGCAGCTCTTCATCTTCGTTGTAGGTGGGAATGAGGACGTCGACGCTCGGCGTTCGCTCCGGCAGCAGCGGCGCCAAAGCAGGTTTGCGGTCGATGACATCGGTGCAGAGAAAGACCGACAGCAGAAGAATCACATAGCCGTATAGTTCTGCGCCAAAAAGGGTGAGGCCGAACAGGGCGCCTACGGGAGCGTCGAGCGGGACCGTCTCTTGCACCCGCCAGAGCATGTAGCGGGTGCTGGTGAACACGGTGAGCAGCACGGCGAACACGCGGATATAGCCGTGCGTCGCGCCAAAATAGGCGGTCAGGGCGAAACAAGCGACCGTTACTGCCGCGAGCATGCCCTGGGCGGCTTGCTCGACCGGCACAGCCGCCATCGCGGCCAACACCGCGAAGGCGACGACGGCGCTTAGGAAGCGGCCGCGCGCATGATCGGGCAATGCGAGAAGGGTCATTTACGGCTCGTTATCGAAGAGCGTAACCCTACCGCAGTGCAATTAAGGAAACGATGCGCTGGCGAACGCTGTACCTAAAACGACAGCAGCGATCCAAGCGCGAACTGCGTAATTTCGGCGAATGCGAACATCGCGGCGAAGACCATGGTGACCACGAGCAAGATCTTGGCGCCGGACGCAAGGTCCACCGCCGTTGTACGCACTGCACCGATCGCCGCCTGCACCATGACCGTGTTGCTCGCCCCGTGGCCTGAGAACCGACATCTGTTATAGCGCGTCAGCGTTCACGGATTATTCATGAACGTGGTGAACGGGCGCGCACCATGCCGATGTTCGCGGCTTCAGCGTAGTGCGGCCAGCGCGCTCGTCACCGATTGCTGAATTTCTTCGGCGTCCGCGGGCGACAGATGTTCGCCGGATGCGTTGACGACCCTTAACTTGCGCTTGACCTGATCGAGGTGTGCAGCGGACTCGGTCTGCCCGACCTCGCGTGTTGCGTGGGATGCGGCGTTCACGCGTTCGCGAAACTGCGCCATCGCTTCCCGCGCCGTCTTCAGATCGAGCACCCGCAGATGCAACAACCGCAACAAGACTTGAACGCCAGGCAAGGGCTCGGAGAGGTCGACGCGCCGGCGGTTAAATAGCCGAAAGCGCTTCTTGCCACGCCGATCCGGACCGACATAAGACCGCGCCTCGACCCACCGCAGCATGATTGCTCCCCGTCAACGCGGGCATCAGGTATCACGTGGCGACCAAGATTCATTTAACGAGTGCGCGTTTGCTTTGGCGATTAAGCGTGAGCTAACGATCATACACTAGGCATGGCGCCAACACTGAGAGGGCGTACGCCGCGGGTTAAGAAGATTCAGACCGTACAGCGAGCATTTGCGATGGCGCAGTCGGGCCAGTTTGACGGCCTGGAGGCGATTTCCGCGGCGTTGAGGCGAGAGGGGTACGAGGATGGCGAGATGCAGCTATCCGGCGCCTACATCCGAAATCAGCTTTGGCGGGCAATCGAACGAGCGCACAAGGCGAATGCTAGCCGCGCCTCCTTGCGAGAACTCTAGGCCAGCTGAAGCAATCGCCTGCGAGCCGGAGCCGCACGCCACGTGTCGGGCGTGATTGTCCACTCCGCTACTCCAGCGTTCTGTGCGTGCACCGCGGCGCCGAACATGACCCCGACCTGTACGACACGCGCGCGTCGGCACGCGCCGGTGATTGCGGCTAGGCGCAAGTCTGTGAACCCATAATCTATCAGGGCGCTCGCTGCATCGACGGCGAGCCCGTAGCGGCCGCAATGACTCGCCGCGAGGCGCAGCTCGAAAGCCGCCGCTCGCTTCGATATGGCGCGCAAACTGAGCGTGGCCAAACCGCAAAACTGACCGGCTTCGAAGAGGCCGAGATGAAAGCTTCGGCGTGGCCGATGCGCTCGCTCGCGAGCGATCGCGTCGAAGCGTGCGCGGCTCTGCTGGATGTCGAAGCCGCAATCCTCGATGCAAAAGCGCATGAACGCCGGCAAGTCGCCACTAGAGAGATCTCGCAACTCAAAAATGGCGCCATTTCCTCCGGTGGGCCGTGTCGTGTGGGAAGACCGCGCAAATCACCGAAAGCGTGCGTCTGGGTCAAGCACGGCTGAATGTCGCGTTGTAGTGACCAGCTCGTCACGCCGGACGTTGCCTAGGCCACGGTGTCGCAGGCGCGTTTGCTGCTCACCGTTTACCCAAGCTGGGTAGTGGTTGCGCCGCTGGAAGCGGGGACGCTCTCCAGCGGCGCGTGTGGTATAGCTACTCAGCCGCGATGGCTTGCGGCGGCGCGGCCATGGACGTGGCCGGACGCAGCAGATCGGGCAACCAGTCGCGCCCGTTGAACGCCTTCTTGGCGCGGGCGAGCACCTCTTTCTTGGTCGCCTTGTCGAGCTTGGTGCGGTCCAACGATGGATTGAGTTCGAGTAGTGCATTGACGGTCACGTCTTTGCGCACATGCTCGAAATAGCTCTGTGGACTTGCAGACCACCACTTGGTCATGTCGAGACCGGCAGCCTCGCAGAGCGCCTCTGCCAGGTCCTCGCCGCGCCCAGCGCGGAGTTCGATGGCTGGCGCGGCTAACACTGCGAGCAGATCGAGCAGGGCGAGCAAGTCGCATTGCGCGATGAACGACCACAAAGCGACGGTGTCCGCTGGCAGCCGGTCGCGCCAGGCATTGAGCAGTTTCGCGTAGGCGGCAGGCGCCATGCTCTCGCTGCGGGTGATGTGCTTGGCGACATCCGTTTCCTCAACGCGGATGCGAATGAGCGAAAGTGGCCCGAGATCGCTCATGGCGTTCGCCGCCATGGCGAAGACGACGCAGCGCAGCGCTAGCTCTGGCTGCGTGGCGAGTTCGGTGCGAAGCGCCAAAGTCTTGTGCGCCATCAACTCGTCGGCGAGCTTGGCTGGGATATGCGGCTTGGGCGCCGCCCCGCCGGGCGTTGTTTGCAAGCCATCTTGACCGCCATCTTTCTTCGTCTGTTGGCGCCGCAGCGCCTTGAGCGCTTTGGCGTTGTCGGGCTTGACGAGGCCGCGTTCGACCTTTGGTTCGCCCATCTGCGTCAAGGTGATGATGGCGCCGGCAAGCGCGACTTCCTCCGCCGCCCACGCTGTCGTAACCAGCGCATCGAGCGCCGTTTCGAGCGCTTCGATCTCGGTCTCGTCCTCCATCTCGTCGAGCGCGGCCAGTAGCCGGCTTTGCTCTTGGCGCTCCGTTTCGCTGAGCGGTCGCCGCTGCTCGCGCACTCGCTCGGGAAAGTGTGTCCAGGCCACGCCATCAAGGGCGATCTCGACCCAGGCCCAACCTTCGCCGCGGACTTCTTCGGCAAGCGGTTGCAGTCTTGCTTCAGCGAGACGGACGATGAGCGCGCGGTCGGTGAGATAATGTGTGCTGTCCTCATCGGCCTCGGCGAAGAGATCGGTGACGATGGCCCCGCCGGCTTCCCGATAGCTGTCCAGGCCGACAAAGCGGGCCAGCTTGTCGGTTTCGGGAAGATGCGCCTGGCAGACCTGCGCTTTGAGCCGCTCGGGCGTGCGGGCCCAGTCTGGCGCGTCGAAGAAAGCAGTTTCC
>CALBSY010000259.1 GCA_937967725.1 uncultured Alphaproteobacteria bacterium
TGGCGGCAAGGTCGGGAATATTGAGATTGGCGATGAGGCTCGACGCATCGACATCCGCCAGCGTCAGCACGATGTTCGTTTCCGTCTGTCCGAGCTGTACGGTTGTTGGCGTCATGGCGAGTTCGCCGCCGGCAAACTGAAATACGGCGCGCTCGACGGTGACATATTGCTCCGGCTTAAGCTGGAAGCGGACGTCGCCGTCGTAAACCGCGATGCCGGGATTGAGCATGCCGATGCTGACGCTTTGGCTGGGTGGCGTCGTCAGCGCGAATAGATCGTCGAAGTGCACCACTCCGCGCACATCCTGCACGATCGGCATCGTGGTGGTGGCGAACGAAACGCCGCTCAGGTTGAATGTGCCGTTGGCGCTTAAATCGTCTCGCGTCCAGGTGACATCGGCGCGCGCGGAGACCGGGCCGCGCACGTTCTCAATGATGCCGCGTGCACGCTCCGAGATCTCATAGGGCTGCAGAGCTTCGTTGAAGACCAGCTCGGGCGCGATAACCTGCGCTGCGCCGGCGCCCTCACTGACATCGTGTTGCGCGCTGAAGGCGGCCAGCTGGAAGCTATCCTCTTCCAGCAGAATGGCGCCGTTAGCGTCGACCCGCCCGTCGCGCAGGATCGCGTCGACGTTCACCAGCCGCAAGGGGTTGAAGAGCGGCAGTTCGTCTTCGCTGGCGGGGCGGTTGGCGGTGAGCAGCGCTTCACCCGCTTCAATCCGCACGGCCGGGCGGCCATCTTCCGGGGCGGCGCTCCACCGGCCTTCGATGGTGGTGACGCTGCCGGGCATGGCGGGGTCGGTGAGCGTGCCGCTCTCGAAGGCCCCGGCGATGCGCCAGCTGTCGTCGATGCGCGCATCTGCCGTCATGCGCTGCAGGGTGACCGCCAGCGTGCGTTCAGTGTCCATGTCGATGCTGAGCCGCGGCGTGTCGGCTTGCAGCGCCAGCAGCACGTCGCCGGTGCGGCCGCGGAAACGGCCCACCACGTTTGCGGCGCTTAGGCGGGCGGGCTGCGCGCTGGGTCCTGCCATGCGCCCATTCAGCGCCAGCTGGCGCACGACGAACCCGCCCGAGAGATTGCGCTGCGCGTCCGCCGCGATCAATGCGTCATCCAGCGCGCACAATGAGAATGCGCCGCCGGCGAATGAGAGCCCTGCGGCGTCGAGGCCGCCCAATTGCGTGGGCAGGCAGCCGCGATTGGGTATGACGCGCCAGCCAGGATTCCACGTAACCGCGATGTCGAGCGTGGGGACGAGATCGCGAACTTCGCCGTCGCCGAGCGGGCCGGTTATGCGCGCCGGCCCGCGTAGACCGACCCGGCCCGAACCACCGGGCGCAACTGTGATGCTGACGCCGAGTTCGTCGGCCGCAATGCTGGCGCCCTCGGCGCGCCAATCGGATAGCGTGAGCGTGCCGTCCGCTTCGAACGGCGCGCCCGGCGACCAGTCCAGCGTGTCCAGCAACAATGAGGCGTGCGGCGCGCCGCCGCCGGACAGTTCAAGCGCCACCGCGCCATGAACGGCCGCGCCGGGCCATTGCAAAACGACGGCCGGCGCATCTTGGCGCAAGGGCGAAAGGCGCAAGCGCGCGCCGGTTGACGATTGCGCTTGCGCTGGCGCGGCCACGTAAAGGCGCAACGCGCCAGACTCAGTGGCGAGCGCGAGCGGGAACGTGATGTCGAAATTGTCTGCAGCGGCGTCGAGCGCGCGCTCCGCCTGCGCAAACGTCGGCCCGACAGGTGCGCTGGGAATGTCCGGGAGAGCGGCCCGAATGCGCTGCTGCGCCTCTGCGCTCAAACGCGAGCGGGACAGCGATAGTTGTGCCTGCCCGTGCATCTCGCCGGTTGTGGCGGTGTAAATGATTGAGCCGTTGGCGCTCGGCCGCTGCGAAATCATCGCCAGGCCAGTGAAGCGCTGTGCGCCGAGCGTCCAGTTCGCTTGCGCCTGCGCCTCGCCGCCTTCGGCGCGGGCGTCGAGCCGAGGGTGCTCAAACGTGTTGGAAAGCAGAGCAAGACGCGAGGCGTTGAGGCGGGCCTGGCCGCTCCACACTGCTGGCGTGAGCGTGTTGTCATGCGCTAGCGCTTCGGCGCCTGCGGCGCCGCTTACGCGCTCCGCCGACAAGCTGGGGCTTTGGACCGATGCGATGCGCCAAGCGGCTTCAATGTCGTAACGCGCAAGGTCCATGGGCGCGCGCCCGAGGATGCGCAGATGCGCTTCGCTTATTTGTGTCCCGGCCCAAGTAACATCGCGTGCATCAGCGCTCAGCCGGAACGCGACGCCGTTTTCGCGCGACACGACGACGAGTTCGGCGCCGCCGCCTTCGAGCGAATAGCCGTCGGCGGAGAGTGAGGTCTCAGGAATGCGAGCGATAGCAGAGAAGTCGTGGCCGAGTTGGCCGCCGCCGCGGAACTCCGCATTCATGTCTTCGAAGGGCGCTTCGATGACGGCCGAACCGTTCTCGATTTCTAGTTCTACGGGTGGAATTGAGGGGCGCCGTCGTCCCGGCGTCGCACGCATGCGGCTGAGCGCGCCCATGGATACACGCCCGTCTCGCGCCAAGCGCAGGCGCAGCTGGGGAGAAACCACGCGAACGCTGCGTAACCGAGGGGAAAGGCCCGCCCAGTCCCAGTGCGCTTCGATGCGTTCGATCGCCGCATCTGGGTTTGCCTCCGCTCCGAAGCGCACGCCGCTGAGGACGACATGTCCGAAGTCGAGGCTGTTCACCTCGAAGTCAGCCTCAGCGCCGCGCTCGGCCAGCGCCGCACCGAGCATGAATTCAGCAATCGGAAACCTGAGTAACCAAACGGCTAAGGCCAGCGCGGCGGTGCTCACGCCCAGCGCCGCTAGCGCCGTGGTCCAGCCGATCAGACGCCGGCGCGCCGGGTGCGGGTCCTGCTCCCGAGGCGCTTTCGGCGCCTCTTCACCTTGACTCGCAACGGCCTGGTCAGACCTATGTGCCATAGTCCTTCGCTTGGCGCGGTCCTTGCTCGACCAACGGCGTCCGAGGACGTCCCGCGCGAGCTCATGGAAATGCCGCGAATACGGTTTCCGGTCGGATAACCAAAGGACCGAAAAGGCTTGTCCTTTGTGTGTTTTTCGCCGATGCGGACAAGTGGAGCATGAGATTGAGAGCAGAATTCGCTCATCGCCTCATGAAGGCCAAGAAAGGTTTAGCGGCGTTCACCGTTATGACGGCCGCCGCGGCCTTGGGATTCGGCCTCGCATGGAACGCCGGCTTGTTCGGCGTAGGCGCCGCCGCCTCGGCGGCCGAGAACGCGGCTGCCCGAGAAACAGCGGCGCGCCGGGCCGAGCATCTGGCGTTTACGGAAGCTTACTTGGCGCATGAGACGCGTGAAGTACGGGTCGGAAGTGGCGAGACGCTTGCCGGACTCATCACACGCGCTGGCGGTTCGAGCGGCGACGCCAGCGCGGCAATCGCTTCGATCAGCGCCGTTTACGATCCACGCCGGCTGCGGCCAGGGCAGGAAGTGACGCTGTTTTTCTCGCACCGCAGCGGGGAGGCGACGCTGACAGGCATAGCGTTCCGCTCCGAACCCGGCGCATCGGTGACAGCTAACCGGACTACGCGCGGTTTTTCGGCCCGCGAAGTGCTGATGCCGGTGACGTTCGAAATTGCGCGCATCGCAGCGCCGGTAGAGACCAGCCTCTACGCTAGCGCGCTCCAACTCGGCGCTACCGACCGCGAGGTGGCCTCATTGGCGGACGCATTTGCGTATGACGTCGACTTCCAACGCGACGTCCGCACCGGCGACCAATTCGAACTGGTGTTTGAGCGGTTCTACGACGACGAAGGCAACACAGTGCGCACTGGAGATCTGCTGTTCGTCTCGCTGGAATCGCGCCGGGGTCCGCGCGCCTTCTATTCATTTTTGGCGCCCGGCGATACGCGCCCCGATTGGTACGACGCTGAAGGCAAGAGCGCGCGGCGCTTCCTGATGCGTACGCCCGTGAACGGCGCACGCTTGTCGTCCGGCTTCGGCATGCGGCGCCATCCGATCCTGGGTTATTCGCGCATGCACCGGGGCACCGATTTCGCCGCGCCGACGGGTACGCCGATCCTCGCGGCGGGCGATGGCACCATCGTACGGGCCGGCCCGTTCAGCAGCTACGGGAATTACATCCGCATTCGCCACGCCAACGGCTACGAGACCGCTTATGCGCACATGTCCCGCTTCGCGCGCGGCATGCGCGCCGGCGCGCAAGTGCGCCAAGGGCAGGTGATCGGTTATGTAGGCACCACCGGCCGCTCGACCGGCCCGCACTTGCACTACGAAGTGTTGCGTCGCGGCCAGCAGATCAATCCAATCAATCTGCGCGTGGCTAACGGGCGCAATCTCACCGGCCGCGCGCTGGAATTATTCCAGATCGAACGGGCGCGCATCGACACACTGAGGCAGGTGCGCTCACAGGAGACGCCGGCTGAGCAAGCCTCGTTGCGGCCGACGGGCGCCATGAGCGGCGCCGGTTCCCCCTGAGGCTCGCGCGATAAACTTCCTGGTTGAGTGCGCAGCCAAACCGTCGCATGCTTGGGAGCCTCACCGCGTGGTTGCTGCCGCGCGCGACGCGACGAAACGACAGGCCGTGCAATGCGAGCGTTGATCGCCGACGATCATGAGCTTTTCCGCAGCGGATTGAAGCAACTGCTGCAAGATGTCTTGAATGCCCAAGACGTGCGCGAAGCCGAGACTCTGGATCAAGCCATCGAAATCTTGACCAATGAAGGCGCCGGAGATTTGGTGCTGGTCGATTTACGCATGCCCGGCATGAGCGGCGCCGATGACCTGGCGGCGCTGCGCGACGGTTTTCCCGAAGCCAAGCTCGCGGTGGTGTCCGCCTGGGAAGGCCGCGCTGAGATCATCTCGGCGCTGAGCGCCGGGGTGCATGGCTACATTCCCAAATCTCTATCTGCGAACGAGATCGCTGCGGCGCTTCGGTCTGTGTTGGATGGCAACATCTTTGTGCCCGCCGCGCTCGGCCGGCGCGAAGCGGTCGAGGCGCGGCCTGCGCCGCCGCCGCAAGCCAACGGCGATGAAAAGCTTACCGCGCGCCAACGCGAAGTACTTGACGAATTGTTGAAAGGCAGGGCCAGCAAGGAAATCGGCCGTTCGCTCGACATCGCCGAAGGCACCGTGAAGATTCACTTGGCGGCGATTTACCGCGCGCTGGGCGTGCGCACGCGCGCCGAGGCGATCGCAAAGCTTAAGTCCAACTAGTCAAGCCTCAGCGAGTTGCGCGGCTGCGGCTTCGCTGCGGACGCGCGGACTGACTGGCTTGACCAACCAAGCGAAGCCGGACTCGCGCAGCATCGCCAGCGTATCGGCGCTGGTTTCCCCGGTGACGACAATGACGTGCGGCGGCGGGTCGAGTTGTTGTCCGAGTCGCTTAGCGATATCGACGCCAAGCAACTCGTTCTCGATGCGAAGGTCCATGATCAGCAGCTTTGGTGCGAAGCCGTCGGCGAATTGCGCCTGTGCTTCGGTTTCATCGGCGGCAGTGCGCACGTCGGCGCCGATGTCGCTGAGCACACGCGCGATCGCTTCGCGTGCAAATGTGTCGTCATCGACGACGAGGGTCGGCGCGCCGTCCAACGCCGAGAGGCCCGCATCGAGATTCGCACCGGGCGCCGCGGCGGCGGACAAGCGGGGACGCAGGATAAAGCGCGCGCCGCGGCCCATTTCGGACTGAACGTCGATCGGCATATCGAGCGCCTTCGCAATACCCCTAACGATGGCGAGGCCGAGCACTAAACCCTGAGCGCCGCCACGGACTTCAACGCGCCCCAACACGTCGACGATGCGCGCTTGATCACACGGCGAAATGCCAGGCACTCCTTCGGCGACAACAATCTCTGCACGGTCGCCTGCCTCTCGTGCGCTCAACCGCGCGGCGCCGCCTCCGTGCTTCATGGCGTTAGTGACGAGATTGCGGAGCGCGCGTTCGATCAGCACCGGGTCGGAGTCGAGCGCAATCGCGGTTGGGATGATCTCGAGACTGCCTTCGGCGTGTTCAGCGGCGATCCGATCGAACACCTCCTGCAGCGCGAATGTGCTGATCTCCGGATCAACGACGCCGGCCTGTATGCGTGCGAGATCCAGCAGCGTAGAGAACATCGTGATCATGGAGTCGGTTGCGCGCTCCATTTTTGCCAGGATGCCGCGCGCTTCTTCGTTCTCGACGCGACGGTCGAGGGCGCTCAGATAGAGCGTCAGAGCATGCAGCGGCTGGCGCATATCGTGGCTGGCGACGGCGAGAAAGCGGGTCTTAGCCAACTCCGACGCGGCCGCCGCTTCGCGTGCGTCTTCCGCCGCGGCGCGCGCCTCGTCCATGGCGGCAAAGGTGCGCCGCCACATCTGTCGCTCCGTGTAGAGCGCCCAAAAAGTGAGCGCCAGGGCGATCATGCTGAACAGCGTCAGCAGGCCGCCGAGGAAATAGAGCCGGTCGGTATTTTCGCGCTCGATTGTGCGTGCGGCGTCGACCAAACGTTCGACCTCGCGCAAGAGCGATTGAACCTCCGCGCGCAAGGCGTCCATCGATGCCTTCGAAAGCGTCAGCAGCTCCCGCAACTCATCTTGCGCCAGCGCGCCACGGTGATCCAAGGGCGCGGCAAGTTGCTCGAAAGCCCTTTGGGCCAAACTGTCCGCGCGAGCGACGCTCGCGTGCAGTTCGGGATTATCCTGAGTGAGCTCGCGCAGCTGCGCCAAGTGAGCTAAGGCGGCGGCGCGGCCGCTCTCGTAGGGCGCCAAGAATTCGTCGTTGGTCGTCAGCAGGTAGCCGCGTTGTCCCGTTTCCGCATCGATGGTCGATTGCATCAGGCCGTAGACGGCGGTGCGTGCAGCGCGGGTTTTGGCGACTTCTGCAAGCACGGTGTCGTGGATGCGCGCGAGGTTGGCCAGCCCCAGAAGAATGGCGAGGACACAGATTCCAAGCAGGATCGCCGCCACCGCAATGAAGCGTTCCGATCGCGCCAACCGCTTTG
>CALBSY010000260.1 GCA_937967725.1 uncultured Alphaproteobacteria bacterium
CGACGTCCTGGCCGATCCTACACGGCGCGCGGTGCTTGAGCGCCTGCGCGCCGGCCCGCGCACGGTGGGGGAGATCGCCGCCGACATGCCGGTCAGCCGGCCGGCCGTTTCGCAGCACCTCAAAGTTCTCAAGCAGGCTGATCTGGTGCGTGACGAACCGCGCGGCACCGCGCGTCTCTATCGCATTCACGCCGAGGGTCTGCGGGAGCTGCGCGATTGGCTCGATGGCTTCTGGGACGACGCGCTGCAAAATTTCAAAGCACATGCGGAGGGTGAAGATGAGCGTGGTTGAGATTGCTCCGATCGTGAAGACGATCGACGTGCGCCGCTCGGCGGCGGAGGCGTTCCGCATTTTCACTGCAGAGATTTCCACGTGGTGGCCTAAGGAGACGCATACGCGCGCCAAGACCGCTGACGGCGAAGTCACTGAGCGCGTCACCATCGAGCCGCGTGTCGGAGGGCGCATTTATGAGACGCTGAATGACGGGCGCGAACTCGAATGGGGCGAAGTCTCTGCTTATGAGCCCGGCAAGTTCTTCGCCATGCAATGGCGCATGGGCCGCCCCGCCGCGCAGAGCACCGACATCAGCGTGAGGTTCGAGCCGCTTGGCGACGCCTCATGCCGCGTCACGCTCACGCACGAGAACTGGGAGCGCATGGGCGAAGAAGGCGCCAAGCTGCGCGAGAATTACAACAACGGTTGGGCCACGGTGTTCAACCAACGCTACGGCGATTTCGCTAATCGCACCTAAGGGGAGTCACCATGAGAATTCACGCATTCCCGGCAAGCCCGCGCGCCTTCAAGGTGCTGGCCGTCGCCAATCATCTCGGTCTCGATTACGAACTGCGCATCCTCGACCTGACCAAAGGCGAACAGCGCCAGCCGGATTTCGTCGCCATCAATCCGAACATGAAGATGCCGGCGCTTGAAGACGGCGATCTCAAGCTCTGGGAATCCAACGCCATCATCCAGTATCTCGCCGCCAAATCTGGCGCCGCATTGTGGCCGGCCGACGAGCGCGCCCGCGCCGACATCGCGCGCTGGATGTATTGGGAATCCACCACCTGGGATCCGCCCTGCGCGACGTTGATCTTCGAACACTTCGTGAAGGGCTTTTTCGGTGGCGGCGGCCCCGATCCCGCCGAAGTGCAGAAGGCGATGGATAAGTTCAATTTCGCCGCCGGCGTGCTCGACGGCCATCTGAAAGGTCGCCGCTTCATCTGCGGCGATGCCGTGACGCTCGCCGACTTCGCCATTGGGTCGGCGCTGACTGGCGCGGAATTGGCGCAGCTGCCGCTCGCGCCCTACGCGGAAATCGCGCGCTGGAGCGCTTCGCTAGCGGAACAGCCCGGTTGGCAAACTGCGCGGGCGCTACAGGAAACGCCTGCCGCCGCTGCGTAATGGCGGCTTCAACTGCATTCATTACCAATACGCAGGTCGCGCGGTTTTCCCCGCATTGCTAGCCTCGCTATGACGAGTCGCAATGCGGGGAGAGCGCATGGCTGACGTGTTTTTGTCATACGCCCGTGAAGACCAGGCGCGCGCCGAGCAAGTCGCGCGCGGCCTAATCTCGATGGGGCTGGAGGTTTTCTGGGATACGGAAATTCCACCTGGACAAACCTGGTCCGACTACATCGAAGGCAAGCTCGGGCAGAGCCGCTGCGTTGTCGTGCTTTGGAGCGCGCATTCGACCAAGTCGCAATGGGTGCGCGAGGAAGCGCGGATGGGGCGCGATAAGTCCAAGCTCATTCCGGCGATTATCGACGGCTCGCCATCGCCGCTTGGATTTGGGGAAGTGCAAGCTGCTGATCTCACGTCTTGGCAGGGGCAAGCCAATCATCCGCAATGGTCGCGCTTCGCCAACGCCGTCTATACCGCGGCGCGCGGCGCCGCTCCGCCACCGCAGCGGCAAGCCTCGCCACAGCCGCAATTCACGTGGACAGCGCCCGCGCCCGCCGCGCCGTCGGGTAATAACGGCGATGCGGCATCGCCGATCGCTTACATTCAGAAATGCCTTCGCCTCTATTTCAACGGCAAGGGGCGTGCGCGGCGCGCTGAATATTGGTGGTGGGTCGCTTTCGCCTTTGGTGTCGCTGTCGTCGCGTTGTTGCTGGACATCGCGATTGGCGGCATCAATACATACACCGGTCAACCCAACAGTCAGGTGCTGTACATGATCGCCAGCTTGGCGTTGTTGGCGCCCGGTGTAAGCGTCATGAGCCGGCGCTTCCACGATGTCGGCTTGAATGGTTGGCTAGTGGCGGCGTTTCTCGGCGTCTATTTCGTAGGAGCGATGATGGCGATGGCGGCGATGCCGCTCGGCGTGGTTTTGGTGCTGATTGCAGGCGTTGGCGCTCTGATTATCACGCTGCTGCCCTCAAAGCCGGGCGCCAACCAATACGGCCCGAATCCTAAAGGCGTTTGATAAGCGCGCCCTGGCCCTGCTAGGAAATGCCCGGCAGGAGGGGACATGGCCGACGTCTTTCTATCATATGCACGCGAGGATGCGGCCCGCGCCGAGCAGGTGGCGCGCGGGCTGGAAGCCGCCGGCGTCGATGTGTTTTGGGACAACGAGATCCCGCCGGGCCAGACCTGGGCCGACTACATCGAACAGAAGCTCACGCAGTGCAAAGCGCTAATCGTGCTGTGGAGCGAGCACTCGACCAAATCGCAATGGGTGCGGGAAGAAGCGCGCATGGGCCGCGACAAGGGTTGCCTGATCCCGGTGATGATCGACAATTCGCAGCCGCCGTTCGGTTTTGGAGAAGTACAAGCGGCAAATCTCGCCGGCTGGAGCGGCGAAGCGGATAATCCGAATTGGCGCCGCTTCGTCGATGCGGTCAGTAATTTCGCGCAAGCTGCGCCGCGACTTGCCGCGCCTCCGTCCCCCGTGGCGCCGCGGGCGGCTGCGTCGCAAAGCTGGAGCGCGCCGCAGCAACAAGAGAAGAAGAAGGGACTGCCGGTCTGGGTATGGGTCGTCGGCGCCGTTGTAGCGACGGTCGTAGTGCTCGGCGTCATCGGCCTGATGATGGAAGAGAACACGCCGCAGGTCGCCGGTCCGCCTAATCCGCAAGATCCGCAAGCTGCTGTGCAAATGCCGCAGGCAGGGCAGAACGTTTATCAGCAGCAGATTCTGGACCGGCTCGGGCAGGTTGAGCAGGCGTTCGTGGCTCAAGGCTTCCAGCAAATTGCGCAGCCCGTCACGGGACAGTTGCCGGCTGGGCAGTATCAAAACTGGCCAATCACTCTGAACGCCGGCGGCGATTATCGAATTATCGGCGTCTGCGACAACGATTGCGGCAATTTCGACCTCATTCTGTACGACGAGAACAACAACCTGATCTCACAGGACGTGCTGGCCGACGCCACGCCGATTGTCTCGGTCGCGCCCAATTGGAATGGGCCGTTCACTGTGCAGGCCGTTATGCAGAACTGCACTGTGCAGCCGTGCTACTACGCGCTTGTGCTCTACGGCCGGCCGACGCAATAGCCGCTAGACGCGGTTCTCCAACACAAATACGCGCACTGCCGAAGCGAGCGAAGCCTCGGGCGCAGTCTTGCCGCGCCGCTCGTCGATTTGTGCGATCAGCACTGGCAGTGTTACCGAGCGCGCGCGGGCGATCCGCTCAAGCGCCTGCCAAAACTCCTGCTCAAGCGCCAAAGAGGTGCGATGACCTGCGATGCGCATCGAGCGCTTTTGCAGGCCGCCGCCGCTCTTAGTCATCATCACGCTTGTGTCCATCCAGCTTACGCTCCGCGGCTTCCTTCTCTGCTCGCGTGAGTTTCTTCTCCGCTTTAGTGCGTCCGTGCGCGATCCTGTTCGCCTCTGCTTCCGCTGCCGCTGCTGCGCGCGCTTTGGCTTTACGGGCTCGGCGTAGGTTCACCACCTGATTCACTGCAACGGACATAGGCCGGTACCGGTTCGCCGCCAACCTCCGCGTGACGAAAACTCGCGCGCAGGAACGCGTCTGCTCCCGCCTTTGTGATCACATCGGGAAAGTTCCCTTAGCGGGGCCCGATCATTTGATCGGGGCGAACGATGGCTTCGTAATCATTGGCGGGGATGCCATTCTTGATGGCTTCTTCGCGTAGCGAGGTTCCGTTCTTGTGTGCTGTCTTGGCGATCTTGGCGGCGCGGTCGTAGCCGTACTTGGGCGCCAAAGCCGTCACGAGCATTAGCGACATCTCCAGGTTCCGCTTGATGTTGTCTTCCCGCGCCTCGATGCCGACGACGCAATTGTCTGCAAAGCTTACCGCCGCGTCGCCCAGCAAGCGCGCCGACTGCCAGTAATTGTACGCCATCACCGGATTGAACACATTGAGTTCGAAGTGTCCGCTTGCGCCGGCGAAGGTGATCGCGCCGTGATTTCCCATCACATGCACGCAGACCATAGTGAGAGCTTCGGCCTGGGTTGGATTGACCTTCACCGGCATGATCGATGAACCTGGCTCGTTTTACAGACGCA
>CALBSY010000261.1 GCA_937967725.1 uncultured Alphaproteobacteria bacterium
CATGCTCAAAGCCCCAGCACCATCTGCGCGATGATGTTGCGTTGGATTTCGTTGGAGCCGCCGTAGATCGAAGCTTTGCGCCAGTTGAAATAGATCGGCGCCGCCGCGCGCGAATAGTCCGGCCCCACCGCGAACTCGTTGCCCTCGCCCAACTCGCGCGTATAGGGCTGCGCGTAATTGCCGACAGCTTCCAGCGTCAGTTCGGTGAGGCGCTGCTGAATTTCGGTGCCCTTGATTTTGAGCAACGACGATTCCGGCCCCGGCCCCTTGCCGGCGCTTTCGCGCGCGAGCACGCGCAGTTCGGTCATCTCCAGCGCGGAGAGGTCGATCTCGAGTTCGGCCAGCTTGCGCTGGAAGTCCTCATCTTCGATCAGCGGCTTGCCGTCATCACCCGCCTCGGCCTTGGCGATCGATTTCAGCTTCTCGACATTGCGTTTGGAGCGCGCGACGCCGGCGATGCCGGAGCGTTCGTGCGCGAGCAGGAATTTGGCGCAGGTCCAGCCCTTGTTCTCTTCGTAGATGCGCTGATCGACGGGGACTTTGACGTCCTCCAAGAAGACGTCATTCACCTCATAGCCGCCATCGAGCAGCTTGATGGGGCGCACCGTGACGCCCGGTGATTTCATGTCTATCAGCAGGAACGAGATGCCTTCCTGCGGCTTCGCGTTGGGATCGGTGCGGACGAGGAAGAAGCCCCAATCGGCGTATTGGCCGAGAGTGGTCCACGTCTTCTGGCCGTTGACGATGTAATGGTCGCCCTCGCGCACAGCTTTGGTTTTCAGCGAGGCAAGATCGGAGCCGGCGCCCGGTTCGCTGTAGCCCTGCGCCCACCAGACATCGCCGCTCAAGATGCCCGGAAGAAAACGCTGCTTCTGCTCGGGCGTGCCGAACGTGTAGATGACCGGCCCCACCATCGAGACGCCGAACGGCAGCGGCGGAATGGTTTCCGCGCGCGCGTTCTCTTCAAGCCAGATGTAACGCTGGGTCGCGGTCCAGCCGGTGCCGCCATATTCCTTAGGCCAAGCCGGCGCCGACCAACCCTTCTTGCCGAGGATTTTGTGCCAGGCGAGGAAGTCCTCCTTGGAGAGATCCTCGCGCATGATGTTCTTGCCGCGCAGGTGCTTCGGATAATTTTCTTCGATGAACGCGCGCACTTCGTCGCGGAACGCGATCTCTTCCGCCGAAAACTGGAGGTCCATGATGCCCTAATCCGCGCGCGAAAACCGCGCGCCCGCGACTATAGGGCGCCGCGTGGGCCTATCAACTCAGCGTCGGGAATAGGCTTGCCGTTGCGGCGCCGGTCAACGGAGGGACGCGGCGCCGCTTCGGCTTCGCGCTGCGCCACCTGTTCGCCGCTGTCGCGCGGCGCCGACGTGACGCGCGCACCGGGCGCGGAGCCGCCCGGCCCGCCATTGTCGATGCGCACCTGCGCGGTGCGGCGTGCTTCGTCGACTTGGCATTCGGCCGAACTCTCCGCGGCGGCGGCGAACGGGACCGTGGCGGCTGTGAACATGCCTGCCAGAACCCAGAGCTTCATTTTTCTCCCTCCCGCGCGCCGCCCTTGAGCCGACGCGCTGTCATCATAGAGGCTTACGCCTCAGCTTGCGAGCCTGAGCCCGCTGTTTGTACGCCGCTGCAGGCGGCGGCGCGGGCGCCGTCGAGTTCGCCGGGGGTTGCCTGCGCGGTCTCACGCGCGATTTTCGACACTTCGGACTGCGCCAGGGCCGCCGTTTCCGCCGTCTGCCGGCGCGCCTCGGCGTTGAGTTCCCATTTGGCCTCAGACACGCGCGCTCCGGCGGCGTGGTCGTAGGCGACACAGCGCACGGCGCTGATGAATTGTTCGCTGGTCATCTGCGGTGCGCCCGCGCTGACGGCGAGCGGCACGGCCACGGCAGCGGCTGCGGCGGTGGCGATCAAGGCAAAGCGCATATGGTGGTCCCTCCAAAGTCGGCAAAAAGCCCCACCTGCTTCACTGGCTAGGATGCCGGCTGCGTGGCCGCCGGATGCGTCCTTGCCGCAGATTCAGGCTGATATCGAATTACGATAAACTTCATCGAAAGTCAATGTGACTTTATCGAAAAACGATGCGGATCGGGTGGGATGCCATTTGCGCTCACAAATCCAAGAGCTTAGCCGTGCCCTGTGGAACCTGCGCCGATCTCCAGCCCCTGCATTAAGGTCTGCGCCGTGAGCGGCCAAAGCGGACTGTGCATCGGCTGCGGCCGCACACTTGCGGAGATCGCGGCGTGGGGCGGCATGAGCGAAGCGGAGCGCAAGGCCATCATGGCCGAACTGCCGAAGCGGCTGGCCGCCGCACCGCGCTAGACGATGGCCTCGCGCAGCATGTTGAGCGCGATCAACGCCAGAAACACCGCGAAAGCGCGCTTCAGGGTCAGTTGCGGCAAGCGATGCGCGAGACGCGCCCCGATTGGAGCGGTGATCGCGGTCAGCGCAGCAAGCACGAAAAAGCCCGGCAAGCTAACAAAGCCGAGCGACCATGGCGGCAAGCCTTCACGCCCCAACCCGGTGATGACGTAGCCGAGCGTCGCCGGCAGTGCGATCGCCGCGCCGAAGCCGGAAGCGGTGGCCACGGCCTGATGAATGGGGCGCCCGCAAAGCGTCATCACCGTCACGCCGAACGCGCCGCCGCCTATGCCCATGAGTGCGGAGAGGAGGCCGATGCCGCCGCCGATGGCGGCGCGCGCGCCGCCGCCCGGCAAATCGCGCAGGACGCGGAAATTGGGACTGCCAAGGCCCATCTGTGCGGCGATCAACAAGAGGCCAAAGCCGAACACGAGCAATAGCGCCTCCGTGCTGGCCGCGCCGGCGAGCAACGCACCGCTCACGGCGCCGAGCATGATCCACGGCCCCCATTGCTTGAGCACGTCGAAGTCAACCGCACCGGCTTTGCGATGCGCGGTCAGCGACCTCCAGGACGTGGCGATAATTGTGGAGAGCGAAGTCCCGACCGCAGTGTACATGCGCACGTCTTCGTCCACGCCCAACGCCGTGAAGACCAGATAGAGCGCGGGCACAACCACGGCGCCGCCGCCGATGCCGAACAAGCCGCCGACAAAACCGGCGAACAATCCCGCTCCAGCCAATCCCAGGACGAACCAAGCGACTTCAGCGCTCATG
>CALBSY010000262.1 GCA_937967725.1 uncultured Alphaproteobacteria bacterium
GTCTCGTTTCACCAACGACATCAATGTCGTCAGCGAAGCCCTGGTTCGCGGCGGCCAATCGATCATCCGCGATACGCTGACGTTGATCGGCGCTATCGCCTCTATGCTGTGGTTCGACTGGGTGCTGACCCTCGTCGTCGCCGGAGCCTTCGCCATCGCTGGGCGCCCGTTGCAGCAAATCGCCAAACGCGCCATGCGCCAAACGCATGCGGCGCAAGAACAGATCGGCGCGCTCTCGGCGCTGCTGATGGAGACATTCAGTTTCTCGCGCGCGGTAAAAACCTACGGGCTCGAACAGCGCGAAAAAGCACGCGCCGACGCCGCCTTCGAGACCCGGCGCAAAATTTCGATGAAACTCGCCTACAGCCGCGCCGGCACCGTGCCGCTGCTGGAGATTGTCGGCGGGCTGGCGCTAGCGGGCGTGTTGTGGATCGCCGGTTTTCGCATCCTTGGCGGTCTCATGACCGTGGGCGATTTGATGGGAATGATCGGCGCCGTCGGCGTGGCCGCGCCCGCCGCGCGCGCGCTCGGACAAACCAACACGCTGGTCTCGGAAGCTTCGGCGGCGCTGCAGCGCATTTTCGGCCTGCTCGACGAGCCTGTCACCATACTCGATCAGCCCGGCGCCAAACCCCTCTTGCTCGGACAAGGCCGTGTGACGTTCGAACACGTCTCGTTCACGTATGGCGATGCACCCGCACTTGAAGACGTCAGCTTTACTGTATCCCCTGGCGAAACCGTCGCGTTCGTCGGTCCCTCCGGCGCGGGAAAGGCGACAATCTTCAACCTTCTGCCGCGCCTTGACGATGCAACCGCCGGACGTGTCTGTCTCCACGGCCAGGACGTGCGCGGACTGCAAGTCGCCTCTGTGCGCGCGGCGATGTCGTTGGTGTCGCAGGAGCCCGCGCTGTTCAACGATAGCGTCCAAGCCAACATCGCACTCGGACGGCCCGGCGCAACGCACGCGGAAATCGAGGAGGCCGCCCGCGCAGCGGCGGCGCATGATTTTATCGCCGCCATGCCCGAGGGTTACGCAACGAATGTTGGCGATCGCGGCTCAAATCTGTCCGGCGGCGAACGGCAACGCATCGCGCTGGCGCGCGCGTTCTTGCGCGACGCGCCGATCTTGCTGCTCGACGAGGCCACTAGCGCGCTCGATGCGGAGAGCGAAGCGAAAGTTCAAGAGGCGTTGGCGCGCCTGACCAAGGGACGCACGGTGCTGGTTATAGCGCACCGCCTCGCCACGGTTCGCGACGCCGATCGTATCCTCGTCCTAGACGGCGGGCGCATTGTCGAATTCGGGACGCACGGCGACTTGATGGAGCGCGAAGGGCTCTAC
Organism: uncultured Alphaproteobacteria bacterium; assembly: GCA_937967725.1. Lineage (GTDB taxonomy): Bacteria > Pseudomonadota > Alphaproteobacteria > Caulobacterales > Aquidulcibacteraceae > Vitreimonas. Next base: position 1,340 of record CALBSY010000262.1, read on the forward strand.
ACGCGCTTGAGCCGGCTTCAGTTCCAGGCAAGCTGAGGGAACGGAACATTGCGGCGCCTCCGGTGTTGGCAGCGCAAAGGGCGGGGCAAGCTCGATGGAGATACGCAATGCCACGCCCGCTCAACCTGATTTGCGCCGCCGCGCTGCTCATGGGCGCCGCCGCCGCCGCCCCTGCGGCAGCGCAACAAGTCCAATCTGAAGTCGTCTATTACGGCGATCTTGACTTATGGAGCGCCGAAGGCGCCGACGCCCTGATCCAACGCATCGAAAATGCAGCCGATCGCGTGTGTGGTGACGCGCCGGGGCCAGCGCCGGTCGCAATTCAGCAAAGCATCCGAGCCTGCGAGTTCGAGACTGTGGACTTCACGATCTTTGACCTGGCCCATCCAGCCGTCACCGCGCGCCATCGCGGCGTGTCGCCGGAAGTGATCGTAGAAGAAGGCTCCTACGATCCCTACAACGATCCGTACTATCAGAACCCGTACCTAACGGTCCGCAAAAAGTAAGCGTCCTGAACGGCGGCCTCGTGGCCGCCGTTCTTCACTCGCGCTGCAGCAATTGATCCAGCGGAATTTTGGCCGACAGCTTTTCGTTGAAGGCGGCCTTGATCGCCTTCGGGTCGCAGTGTTTCTCGACCCATTCCAAGAACGGCTCGCCGTTTCCCTGTTCCAGATAGCGCTCAAAAAAATAATCAATGACGCCGGTCTTGCCGAGTTTGACGTGCAAGTATTTCCAACCAAGCTGCTCGACGGCCTCTTGCATCGGCGCCCCCATCTTCAGATGCTTGTAGAGCACCGCCATGGCCCCCGCCCGGTCCGCACCGGACTTACAATGCATCAGGGCCGGATACGCGATTGTGTCGAACAGCTCCTTCGCACGGCGCACCTGTTCGATGCTGGGCGCCTCACGTGAGAACATGCGCACGTCGATCATCTCGATGCCGTGCCGTTCGCAGGCTTCGCGCTCAAGGGCATAATAGCCTGTGTCGGACTTCCCACGCAGATTGAGAATCGTTTTGATTCCCATCCTTGCATAGCGTGCGATTGCTTGCGGCGATGGCTGGTTCGCGCGCGCCATCACGCCCGGCTCGATCCAATGAAAGTTGGAAAAGCGTGCGCGCAGGAACCCGTGATCGCCCCAGATCAAGTCGTGTTCGGCCCGCCGCCGCCCTGCCGGCGTGGCGAGATCGAACCGAGAGGATTGGGCGGAATCGGCCTGGGTCATGTCTTTCACGGGCCCGGCTGGTGCGAAGCGGCCCCTGCCCCGTATAAGGGGCGGGCCCGCGTCCCGAAAAGGCGCCGTACCAGCGGACCCATGCTTAAATACCTGCTCGGCAATCCAATTTTCCAGTTCCTGATCGGGCGCACCATGGGCCTTTACATGCTCTTGGTCGGCGTCACCACGCGCTGGACGCGCGTCAACCGCGCCGCCGTGGAGCCGTTTTGGGGCGGTGAAGGGCGTCTTGTCGCCTGTATCTGGCACGGCCGTTTCACGCTGGTGCACAAGCTGTGGAGCTTCGGCGGCGGTAAGACCAAGGGCGTCTTTCTCATCTCCCGTTCTCGTGAGGGCGGCATCGTGGCGCATGCTTCGCGCACCGTGGGCGCGGACGTCATTCGCGGTTCCGCCGCGAAAGGCGGCCAGCAAAAAGGCGGGCGCGAAGCGGGGCGCGAGATCATGCGCCATATCGAAGGCGGCGGCTGCATCGGTATGACGCCGGACGGACCGCGCGGACCGCGCATGCGCGCGAAAATGGGTCCCGTACAGATAGCCAGAATGGCGCAAGCGCCACTGATCGGTCTCGCATGGTCAACGTCCCACCGCATCGTGATGGAAAGTTGGGACCGCTTCATCTTGCCGCTGCCATTCGGCAAGGGCGCGCTGATCTGGAGCGATCCAATCGACCCACCCGCGCTGGATGCGAGCGACGCGGAGATGGAGGCCGTGCGACTGCGTCTCGAGATGGAGATGATCCGCATTTCTGCGGACGCGGATCGCTTGGCCGGCGTCGCGGTGATTGAGGCCGCGCCGCCGCGCGGCGAGACGCCCGCGGAAATTCAAGCCGTGGCCGCGAAGTGAGCGCATCCCCGGTGCTCACGTTGTACCGCGGCGCGAGTTGGCTGCTGGGCGCGGGCGCGGGCGCCTGGTTGGCGCAGCGCGCACGCCGGGGCAAGGAAGACCCCGCACGAATCGGCGAGCGTTTCGCCCGCTACACGCAGCCACGGCCAACGGGAAAACTGGTTTGGCTACACGCAGCCAGCATCGGCGAGAGCGGCGTTGCATTGACGCTGATCGAAGGGCTCGCGGCGCAGCGCGCCGATCTTTCGTTCCTGATCAGCACCGGCACGCGCACGTCGGCGGAGCTGGTGGCGCGCCGCGGGCCGCCGCGTACGATCCACGTATACGCCCCGCTTGACCGCATCGACGTTGTGCAACGCTTCTTCACGCATTGGCGACCGGATGTCGGCGTGTTCGTGGAAAGCGAAGTGTGGCCAAACCTAATCTTGGAGGCGCAAGCGCGGAAAACGCCGCTTGCGTTGGTCAACGCTCGCATGAGTCCGAAGTCATTGCGGCAATGGCGCGGCATGCCCGCCGCCGCCCGCCGGTTGCTCGAGGCGTTCTCCTTCGTTTCCGCCGCCGACGCGCGCACGGCGCGAGCTTTGACTGAGTTAAGAGGAAGCCCCGTACCGGAGTTGGGAAATCTGAAGCTCGCCGCCCCCGCGCCGCAGGCCGACGTTCAAACGCGCGCCGCCCTGGCGGCGGAATTAGGCGCGCGGAAAGTGTGGCTCGCCGGCTCGACTGACGCGGGCGGAGGCGAATTTGCACTCGATGCGCACGAAATGCTAAGACGGACCTTTCCGGACGCCGTCTTAGTGATCGTCCCGCGTCACCCTATTAGAGGCGCGGACATTTCCGAATTGGGAGGCGGCGCACCACGTCGCTCCCAGCATGCGGCCATCGGCGGCGCGCCGATTTACGTCGCGGACACGCTGGGCGAACTCGGCGTATTCTACGAACTCGCGCCGGTATCGCTTGTCGCGGGCAGCCTGTTGCCACATCTGAAGGGCCACAATCCGGTCGAACCGGCTAAGATCGGTTCGGCCATCGTCACGGGACCCTATGTCGAGAGCTTTCAAGATTTGTTCGACGACTTGTTTGCCGCCGGCGGCGCCGTGAAAGCAGCGACGCCCGAAGAGATCGCGGAGGCGGTGGCGCTGCTGTGGCGCGATGACGCCCAGCGCACGCGTCAGCTCAACGCCGCACGCACGGTGACGGCGCAAGGCGCGGAAGCTTTCGACGAGACTATCGCGCAGCTAGGCGTCTTGGTTTCCGCGCCGCCGCGAACGCCGAAAGCGGCCGATGCGTCCGCCTGAGTTCTGGAAAGCCGAGGTTGGCGGGCGCGACTCCGCGCTTATGCTCCGTGCGTTGCTGACGCCGGTGTCCTGGGCTTACGCGACAGTGGCCGCGCATCGCTATCGTTCGGTCATTCCGCGCCACGCTCCGGCCCCGGTCGTTTGCATCGGCAATCTTACTGTTGGCGGCGCCGGCAAGACGCCGCTGACGCGCGCGATCCGCGCCAAGCTGGGGCCGCACGCGCATACGCTATCGCGCGGCTACGGCGGGCGCATCGCCGGTCCGCTGCGGGTGACGGCGGACATGGAAGCGCGCGAAGTCGGCGACGAGCCCTTGCTGCATGCGCGCGACGGCCCTGCCTGGATTTCGCGCGATCGGCTGGCCGGCGCCCTCGCCGCCGCCCAAGCTGGAGCGCGCGCGATCGTGATGGACGATGGGTTTCAAAACCCGTCACTTGCAAAAGATCTCTCCATTCTGGCTGTCGATCCGGTGTTTGGCGTTGGCAACCGGCAGGTGTTTCCTGCAGGCCCGCTGCGCGAACGGCTAGAAGACGGTCTCGCCCGCGCTAACGCCGTCGTCATGCTGCACCCCTCCGATCCGTCCGAGGCGGGCGACTTCGCCTGGCTCGATGGCTTCGCCAAGCCTGTGCTGCACGCACGCCTCGAACCGGCGGGAATCGCGCCGGAGGGAAAACTGGTCGCCTTCGCTGGCTTGGCGCGGCCGGAGAAGTTCTTCGACACGCTCGCCGCAATGGGCGCAGAGCTGACTGAAGCCGTTCCATTCAACGATCATCACGCCTACGCCGAGGCCGACCTCGAAGTATTGTCGCAAATGGCGGACGAACGCGGCGCACAGCTCATCACCACCGAAAAAGACGCCGCTCGGCTTTCGCCCGAGTGGCGTGCGCGCGTGGCGGTGCTGCCGGTGGCGGCGCGCTTCGCCGACGAAGCGGCGCTCGATGCCTTGCTCGCGCCGATCCGATCGCGGATGACGTGAACGCATGGCCAAGTCGAAGCCGGTGAATTTGGGTTTTCGCCTCGAGGCGCTAGCGTGGAACGCCTATGTCGGCGGCATGCGCGCGCTGGGGCTCGAACGCGCGTCGCGCTGGGGCGCCGGCATCGTGCCTTTGGCCGCGCGCTTTTCGAGCGCCTACAAATCCGCCCTGCGCAACATTCGCATGTGTTTCCCAAACGAGAGTGACGCCTTTCACGAGGAAATGCGCGCGGAGACATTTCGCGAGCTCGGGCGCCTTTCCGGCGAATTTCCGCACATGGAGAAGTTCCTCACCAAGTTCCGCAATGGTGAGATCGAATATGTCGGGCGCGAGAAGCTTGAAGCGACGATCGGAAAAGGCGCCGTGCTCATCGGCGGCCACTTTACCAACTGGGAAGTCACCTCCCTGGTCGTCGCGCAAACCGATCCGACGATCCATTTCACCTATCGCCCCGCCAACAATCCGATCATCGACAAATACATCGTCGACACCCGCGCAGAATTTGGCCTCGTGCTGCAGGCGGCCAAGGGTGAGACCGGCGGCATGAGCCTCCTGCGCTCGCTGAAGAAGAACCGCAGCGTCGCGCTGATGAACGACCAGAAATATAATATGGGCTTAGCCGTGCCTTTGTTCGGCTACGACTGCATGACCGCCGATGGCCCGACCCGCCTGGCGCTCAAGTTCAAGGCGCCATTGGTGCCCATCTCAGGACGGCGCATCGAAGGCACACGCTTCCGCGTCACCGTACACGATCCGATCCCGCTCGATTATGACAAGCCGGATGACGATCAGACCGTCTATGACGCCGTAAAACGCATCAACGAGTTCATCGAGGCAAGGGTGCGCGAAGC